>JAIXUR010000643.1 GCA_027483425.1 Cyanobacteriota bacterium
CCATTGTCGTGGTTGACTCGCCTCGCTTTGGAGCCCTGGGGCTGTTGGTCGACGGCATTCCCGCTCTCAAGCGGGTAAAGCAGTCGGCCTTTAGCCCTGTGCCTGCCAGTTACCTGATGATCCATCGCTTGCAGGGCATCAACACCCTGGTGACTGTTAACGAGGCCGAACCCGCTCTGTTTTTGCTGGAGGTGGATGCCCTAGTTTTTTAAGCACGCTAGTCGAAAATATTTAATCAAAACATCTTAATTAAGCATAAAAACAGACCCAAAAGATATTAAATTTCATCAAAATAGACCTGAATTACTAACACTTCATATGAAATATATTTTATGGATAATTGAGATTTTCAAGGGCAGTTTACGGATGTCCTCTTCTGCAATCTAGGCTCTAAATCAAGACGAATTCAGCTCAGTCAATAACACGCAATCTATCACTATACTCAGGTGCTAACTATGAGTAGCCAGCCGTCACAGTATTCTAAGCCTCTAGCCCGATATTTGCAGGTTAAAAGTTTGCAGGTTTTTCCTGTTCTCAAACGCTTAGATTTTAGCGGTCAGCTCACCTGGTCAGCTCCAGCAGGGCACCAGTGGGCTCTATTTTTTGACCGGGGCCGGGTTGTCTATGGCACCGGCGGGGTACACCCTGTGCGGCAGTGGTATCGCCAAGCCCAGGCCCGTTTACCGGAGCCGGAGCTGAGCTATCAATCATTGCAGAAATCCCTCGGGGCTAGCCCCCGGTCAAGCTGGCTTCACAGCTCAGACTACCAGTTGCTTCAGCACTGGTGCCGCCAGGGGCAGCTCTCTCACCAGGCGCTGCAAACGATCAGCACCAAGATTGTGGCCGACATCTTATTTGATGTGGTGCAAGCCCGCGAAACCCAGTACCAGCTGGCTCGGCACTCTCCCCTTGACCCGAGTCAGGTGCCTATGGGTGTCGATGATACGGAGCTGCTGCCCTCGGTGACGGAGCTGTGGGAGGCCTGGCTCGACGCTGGGTTAGAGGCCTATTCGCCCAACTTAGCCCCGGTGATTCAGCATCCCGAGCCGATTCAGGCGGCGGTGTCGCCTCGGGTATACGCCTCCCTGATGCAGCTGCTGGATGGCCAGCGCAGCCTGCGTGACCTGGCGGTCAAACTGGGGCAAGACGTGCTGAACCTCACCCAGGCCCTCCAGCCCTACATTCAGGCGGGCTGGATCAGCCTCGTCGAGGTGGCCGACTTTCCGCCGATTGATGGGCGGGGCGGGCTGGTGGTGGGCAGCGATCGCAGCGCCCAGCGCCCCCTCAAAATTGCCTGTGTCGACGACAGCCCCATGATTTGCAAAGCCATGGGCCAGGTGATTCGGTCGGCGGGGTATGACTTTGTGGCCATTGTTGAGGGGGCAAAGGCGATTCCAACCCTGCTGGCCCAAAAGCCCGATCTGGTGTTTTTAGACCTGGTGATGCCCGACACCAACGGCTATGAAATTTGCACCAGTCTGCGCAAAATATCTCGCTTTAAAGAGATTCCCATCGTCATTCTCAGCGGCAACGACGGCCTGGTCGATCAGGTGCGGGCGCGGCTGCTGGGGGCCACCGATTTTTTAAGTAAACCCATGGAGCCAATTGTGATTCTTTCCGTCATTCGCAAACACCTCACCCCCGTTTAGCTCACCCACCCACTCACTCACCCATTCACTCACCCACCCAGGTTTAACCATGAGTACCGTTCTAATTGTTGAAGACAGCCTCACTGACAAAGAAATGCTGACCCTCTGCCTGCGCGATCGCGGCATTACCGTACTGACCGCTAAAAGCGCCGAAGAAGCCTTTCAGCAGGTCAAAAGCCATCGCTTTGATCTGATTATTCTCGACGTGGTGCTGCCCGATCGCAGCGGGTTTGAAATTTGCCGAGAGCTGAAAGAAGACATCGCCACTCAGCAGGTGCCCGTGATTATGTGCTCCACCAAAGGCACCGAAATGGACAAGTTTTGGGGTCTCAAGCAGGGGGCCGATGCCTACCTGGCCAAGCCCATTGATCAGGACGAACTGATGCGGGCCGTTGAGCACCTGGTTAAAGCCTAGTGGTCTGTCCAGCTCGAATCTGTAGGTTGGGTGAAGCGGTAGCGGAACCCAACAAAGCTTACTGCTGTTGGGTTTCACTTCGTTTCACCCAACCTACGAGATCTGGTTAAAGCCTAGACAGTTGATTCGCCAGAAGCAGGATATTCACCAGAAAAGGAGCCTGAGCTATGAAGTCTGAGATTGCCATGACCCGTGAGGGCCAGGCTGTGTCCATCGCGCCTCCGCTAGAGGAGACTCATGTCTTCCCGGATCGCTCCGGGGCGGCACCGGAGGCCACCTTCTTGCAGATCACCCTCGACGGCGATCTGCCCCTGCTGCTGCCCGGTGCCAACCTGGTGGAAATTATGAAGCTGTCCCTGGGTCAGGTGGTGCCCATGTTTCAGATGGCCCCCTGGGTGGTGGGCATCTACAACTGGCGGGGCGATCTGCTGTGGGTGGCCGATGGGGGTCATTTTGTGGGGCTACCCCCCTGGTATCGCCAGGTCGAAGCCGCCACCCGCCACACAGTGGTCGTGATCAAGCCTCCCTACGTTTTGCCCGAGGGGGCCAACCAGGCGGCCGATGAACCGCCCCTGACCCTGGGCCTGGTGGTGAGCGCCGTAGACGCCATGGTGACCTACCCCGCCGCCGCCCTACAGCCATTGCCCGACCTGGGCGCTCTACCGGAGG
>JAIXUR010000143.1 GCA_027483425.1 Cyanobacteriota bacterium
AACTACCGCCATGGGTCTCGCGTTGACCCACTCCCCCCAACCCCAGAGCCCCCCACCCCAGAGCCCCCCACCCTGCCGCCACCCTGCCCCACTCCTGAACCCGCTCCTAAGGTCAGCCGTAAGGCGGATACAATCTCTTTTGAAATCAAGCGGCCAGGGCGGTAGGGAGTGGAGGGGTGGATGAGTCCCAAGGCTTAAGATTCCTTGGCCCTCTACCCCTCATACCCATCCACCCCTCTACCCACCCCCTACTTTCCCATCTGCCGCTTCAACTCCTCCAGCTCCTGCTCCGTCTCCCACCGCTGAAATGACTCCTCTAGCGGATCCATCGGGTCTCTGCCGAAGCCCTCAAAGGGTGGCTTGGCCCAGCCCGTATCCCAGCTGGTGGTGGTGCGTTGGGTGGTGCGTTGGGCCTGGGCCTCGGCAATTTTGGTCTTCAGTTCGCGGCGGCGATCGTGAATTTCTTTTTGCAGGGTGCGGGTCTGCTCAATCTGGTCTTTGACGCCCTTGAGCTGGCCCCAGTATTGATTGCCCTGGCGCAGCAGGGCGGCCTCGCGCTCTTGGGCGGCTTTAACCAGGTCGACTCGATGGGCAGCTTGGGCGTTTTGAATGCGATCGTGCCAGCGCTGAATGTCTTGGGCCGTGGCCAAGATGCTGTCCTCGAGCTGCTGTTCACGACGTTTGAGATCACCCAGCAGGCGAATGGCATCTTGCTCTTGGCCGCGCAGCTGGTCTTCTAGGCCCATCAGCTCTAGGTGGGGGTTTGCCTTGAGAAATTCGTCGAGCCGGGTTTCGAGAAATTGGCTCAGATCTTCAAAGAGGCCCATAGTTCACTCCTGCCACAATGACCTACTGCCCAGCATAGCGGTTTGCCTCCAGCCCTAGGCGCTAGGGCTGGAGGCTCTTGAGATGGTGCACCAGGGCGTGCAGCCCCAGGCGATAGCTGTCAGCCCCAAAGCCACAGATTTGCCCCACCGCCACCGCCGCAATGTAGGAGTGGTGGCGAAAGGATTCGCGCCGATGGATATTGCTGAGATGAACCTCTACGGCGGGCAAGCCTACGGCTGCGATCGCGTCTCGGATCGCCACGCTGGTGTGGGTGTAGGCCCCAGGGTTGATCAAAATGCCGTCCTTGTGGCCAAAGGTAGCCTGAAGGCAATCCACCAAAGCCCCTTCGCTGTTGGACTGAAAGCAATCTAGGGCTATGCCTAGGAGCTCGGCCTCAGCAGCCAAGAAGGCGTCAATGGTGGCTAGGGTCTGCCGACCATAGATGTCGGGTTCTCGCAGGCCAAGCAAGTTGAGATTGGGGCCGTGGATAACTTGAACCCTAAACAATAGCTGATTCCTTTGTATGGCCAGAACGACGGCGGCCAGAACAGTGACGGATAGAGCAATGGCAGGCAGAGCTGAACTACCCTAAGCACAACGACCCAAAGCAAGGATCGCCACACAACGCTTAAGTCTTGAGCGGCAATACCGCTAAACTTGAATCGAAATCTGTTAAGAGCACCCTAGCGACGGGGTTCTTCTACCGGAATAGGAATTAGGTCGTGCTCTCCCTGAGGTTCAGGGCCGAACAGAGCCTCAAGAACTCTATCTACCCACTCGCTCAGTTTTTCGAGAGCCTTTTCGATGTAATCCATTAGGGCAAAACTCCTTACTGGCACACAACTACCCAGGCTGCTCTTGCCTAAAATCGTCCCTTTGGACGGTGTGGGTAATGCATTCATCCATAATGACATAATAGCCAATTGACGCCAAGGATTAACTCAACCGTTACAGCAGATTACGACGCAGGGCATCGAGGGCAGATTGGGCGCTCAGATGGCGGATCCAGTCACGCCCCCGGTAGCCGGAAAATTCGTGCCGGTAGCTGATCGCCTCGCCGCTAGGAGTCGCGAGGCCAATGTAGACCAAGCCCACGGGTTTAGCAGGGGTGCCGCCCCCTGGGCCAGCAATGCCCGTAATGCTTAGGGCCCAGTCGGTGTGCAGGAGGGCCCTGGCGCCCAGGGCCATTTGCTCTGCCACGATGGCGCTGACAGCGCCCTGGTCGGCGATCGCAGTCGCCTCGACCTGGAGCAGGTTGACCTTAACCCGGTTGTCGTAGGCAATCACGCCCCCGTGAAAGTAGGCTGAGCTGCCAGCGATGTCAGTCAACAGTTGCCCTAGGCCGCCGCCAGTGCAGGACTCGGCTACGGCCACAGTCTGCTGACGTTGCAGCAGCAGGCTCCCCACCACCGAGGCCAGAGAATCCTCATCGGCCCCGTAGCAGTCATCCCCCACCAGGGCTCGAAGGCCCGATTCCACCGGCTCAATTTGGGCCAGGGCGGCGGCGGTGGAGTCGGCTCGCACGCTAATGCGCAGCTTGGCTTCGCCCTTGCTGGCGTAGGGGGCCACGGTCGGGTTGTCTTGGCTCAGGTAGGGGGCCACCTGCTCCGCCAGCGCCGATTCGCTAATGCCCCAAAACCGCAGCATGCGGCTCACGATGGTGGTGGTCACCCAGCCATGGCTGTGGAGGTAGGGCACCGCTGTTGCTCGCCACATGGCCTGCATTTCTCGCGGCACGCCGGGGAATGTCATCAGGGTGAGGTGGGGGCAGGGTGACCAGATAATGCCTGGGGCGGTGCCCTGGGGGTTAGGCAACACCAGGGCACCCACAGGCAGCAGGGCCTGCTTACGGTTGCTAGGCGGCATGGAGCGCCCCCGGGCTGTAAACTTGGCCTCGATATCAGCCATCAGGTCGGGATGCTCCACCAAGGGAGTATCAAACAGGTCGGCCAGGGTCTCGATGGTGAGATCGTCAGGGGTGGGGCCTAGGCCGCCGGTGAACAGCAGCAGCTGCGATCGCCCCTGGGCAATGGTCACCGCTTGCTGAATGCGGGCCGGATTATCGCCCACCACGGTTTGGTAGTAGTGGGCAATACCCAGACCCGCCAATTCTTTGGCTAAAAACTGGGCATTGCCGTTGAGAATATCCCCCAGCAGTAGCTCAGTGCCGACACAGATGATTTCCGCACTTGGGGGGGCTGGGCTTTGATAGTCTGACTGTTCGGTAACGGCAAGCTGAGACACTGGGTTCTGGGTCATGGGGCGTACTCAGGGCGGAATAGGGCGGCATAGCTGGGGCGCAATAGTGTCATTATGACCATGGCAGGGGTACCAGGAAAAGCCGGTTTGGCCCATGGGAGTGGTTCTCAGGCTGGTTGTGCAGTGGTGGTAGAGGAGAAAGCTCTATGGCAGGTTGGGGCAATGATCGTTGGCGCAGCCTCTCCCAGGGAGGAAAGCCGACCCTGGGGGGTGATGGTAAACCCGGCTGGCCCTACAGCCTACTGGCCCTGGTGCTGGGGGGCCTGATTTACCGCACCATTGTCGCCATCTGGCTGTTTCCAGGCTTTGACGAAGCCTACTACTACCTCTACAGCCGCTACCTGAATTGGAGCTACTTTGACCATCCGCCGATGGTAGCGCTGACCACCGGAGTGGGCTGGTGGCTGACCGGCATCATTTCTCCCTTCACCATTCGCCTGGGGGGGCTGGTGCTCTACTGCCTCAGTCTGGGGCTGCTGTATCTGGCGGCGACGCGGCTGTTTTCAGCGGCGGTGGGGCAAATGACCATCGCCATTGTCACCCTCGTACCGCTGTTCACCATTGGCTTTGGCATCCTCACGTCCCCCGACAATGGTTTGATTCTGTTCTGGAGCGCCACGCTGCTGGTGGCGGCCTGGGAGTTTTTTCCTCAAAGCCGACGCCTTGACCACTACGGTCTCCTGCAAGCCACCTATGTACCCACCTGGCGCATTGTGCTGCTGGGTTTAACCGTAGCGCTAGCGGGCTTAAGCAAGTACCACGGCTTTGTGCTGGGGATTAGTCTGGTCGGGTTTTGTGCGGCCTATCGGCCCTACCGAGCGGCATTGCGATCGCCCTGGACGCTGCTTGCCCTGGGCATCTTTTGTGTCACCCTATTTCCCCTGTGGTACTGGAATAGCCAACACGACTGGATTTCCTTTCGCTTTCAGCTGGGGATGCGGTTTGATGGGGGTGCCGACAGCGGTGGCTTTAGCCTGGGACAGATGGTGAGTTACTGGCTGCTGTCTATCGTTTATTTATTTCCCCTCTTTGGCTTTCCCCTGTGGTGGGTAGCGGCCCGCCAGAGCGGAAAACAGGCCTTAGCCTGGTTCTCTCCCAGCCTCAGCAGCGACGAAGCCCAAGAGCACTACAAACAGGGGCTCGTGCTCTGGCTATCGCTGCCCATTATGCTGCTGTTTACCTTGCTGGGGGGCAAGCAGCAAATTTTGCCGGCCTGGCCCGCCCCTGGCTACTGGGGCATGGCCATTTTGCTCGCTGCCCAGGTGTTGGTCTGGCAACGGCAGCGGCCCCGGCTCATTCGCCGTTGGCTATGGGGATCGGGGCTATTTTTGGGCTCCCTTTCAATGGTGGCGCTGCTGCACCTGCAGCTTGGGGTGCTGCAAAAACCCAGCACCTACGCCCTCTTTGGCGGGTTCGTGACCGTCGACCAAGATGGTTCTACGGAGTTGATCGACACCAGCCAGCTCCAGCGGCAGTTGGCCAGCACCCCAGAGCTGCGGGCCGCCCTAGACGAGGTTGGATTTGTCTTCACCAATGAGTACTACCTGGGTGGCTACTTTGCCATGGCCATTCACCCCATCATCGATTTGCCCGTGACAGTCTTTAGCCAAGACCCCCGTGGCTTTGCCTTTTGGTTTAACCCCCAGGATTGGGTGGGGCAAGATGCCCTTTATTTGACCCTCGATCGCTTTGCCCAAACTAACGAGATTGTGGATCGATATCGGCCGCTATTTGACAGCATTGAGCCCCTCGGCACCGTTCCCCTGCGTCGGGGTGGTGAAGTGACTGAAACCATTCACGTCTATCGGGCCAATCGCCTGCGTCAGGCCTATGAGTATCCCTACGGGCCATCAGCGCGTGCGCTGCCGTAGCCGCCAGCCCGTGTAGCTGAGGAGCGCCGTAGCCGCCATGGCATAGACTAGCCCACTGGGCACCCCCGCAAACGCCAGCGCCAGGGTGCCCGCCCACAGGGTGAGAACATAGATAAAGAGGACTGTCACTCGGTGGGACAGCCCAGCTTTCAGCAGTCTATGGTGCAGGTGGCGCTTGTCGGCGACAAAGGGAGACTTGCCCTCCCGCAGGCGGTCTACAATCACCGCTGACATATCTAGAATAGGCACTGCCAAGATCAGGTAGGGAAGCAGCACCGCCGCCGTAGTGACGGTTTTAACCAGGCCAATCACCCCCACTCCGGCCAGGGTGAAACCCATGAAATAGGCACCGCCGTCACCCATAAAGATCTTGGCCGGGTTAAAGTTGTAGCGCAAAAAGCCCAGCGCACCACCCGCCACCGCCGCCGCAATCAGCGCCGCCGCCGGCTGGTTCATATAGAGGCTCACCACCAGCATGATCAACGCCGCAATGCCTGAGACTCCGGCGGCCAGACCGTCGAGGCCATCGATCCAGTTAATGGCATTGGCCATGCCGACCAACCAGATCACGGTTACCGGCAGGCTAATAAAGGCAGGGAGCTGGATCAAGCCGTAGAAAGGGACGGTGAGAAAGTCGATGCTGACCCCCACATGCCAGGCCATGGCCGCCACCAACGCCTGCATGAAGAGGCGGCTCAGCGGCGATAGACCGAACAGATCGTCAGTCAGGCCAATGAGAAAAAACGCCAGTCCGCCCAGGGTAACGCCCCAAATTTGAAACTCCTGGGGCGGGGCCAGATGCTCTCCAGCGGCATCGATAAAGCCACCCATAGACCACACCACGAGCAGGGCTAGGAGGGTACCCAAAAAGATTGAAACACCGCCCAGGCGAACCATGGGCTTGTCGTGTACCTTACGACCGCCGGGCTGATCTACTCGTCCACTTTTGAGGCCAATCCGACGCACAATGGGCGTTGTGCAAAGTACCACCGCAGCGGAGATACCAAAAGCCAACACGTGATACAAAACAAACGGCATCCTCACCCCCCTCCTACTTTGGAGAATTCTCCAGTTCACCGACTCAGGCTCTGCCCCAGCAGCCCCATGCCCTGCCGGCACCTATCGATCGACATGTCCGGGCCCTGGTGCCAAGATAGCCTGGCTAGAGCGTATTCTGGCTCGAAACAGTCCACAGGATAGGTCGAGTCTTGCCAAACAGGCAAAAACTCCATGCAATTATGACAGATCATTAAGGCGACACCCTAACTTTACTGTGTGATTGCATGGAGTCGAAGCCAACCTTAGTAACCTACCCCGAGGTTTTGGTAAGCCCAGGCGCTGAAAAGATAGGCTTAAAAGGTTCAGGGTGTAGGATGCCAGGTGGCACCTGGGCCCTAAAACCTTGCACCTTAAACCCTCAGCCTCTATCCCCTAGACCAGCGCTGGAACCAGGCCACCCAGATGGGCATAGAGGGGGAAGCGATCGCACAGCACCGCCACTCGCCGCTTACAGTGGGTCGCCATGGCCATGTCCTCAGGGTTGAGCAGGCGATCGGCGATGATGTCAGCGATTTCGGTAAACTCGGCCTCGCCCATGCCCCGAGTCGTCATGGCTGGGGAGCCCAGACGGAGCCCGCTGGTGACAAAGGGCGACTCGGGGTCGTAGGGCACGGTGTTTTTGTTGGCCGTAATGTTGACCTCGCTGACCAGCTGATCGGCCCGCTTGCCGGTCATGGCGATGGAGCGCAGATCGACCAGCACCAGGTGGTTGTCGGTACCGTCGGAAACCACTTTGATGCCTCGCTGCTGGAGATGGGCCGCCAGCCGTTGGGCATTGGCAATGACCTGGGCCGCGTAGGCGCGAAACTCGGGCTTGAGCGCTTCGCCAAAGGCCACAGCCTTGGCCGCAATGACATGCTCTAGGGGACCACCCTGGCTGCCAGGAAACACCGCCTTGTCAAATTTTTTGCCCAGTTCAACATCGCGGGTGAGAATAAGGCCGCCCCGGGGGCCGCGCAGGGTTTTGTGGGTGGTGGTAGTCACCACGTCGCAGTGGGGCAGGGGGTTGGGGTGCTGATCGGCCACCACCAAACCGGCGATGTGGGCAATATCGGCCATCAGGTAGGCACCCACTTCGTCTGCGATCGCGCGAAATTTCTCAAACTCTATGGTGCGGGGGTAAGCCGAGTAGCCGCAAATAATCAGCTTGGGCCGATGCTCGAGAGCCAAGGCGCGAATTTGGTCAAAGTCGAGTCGCTCGGTGTCGCGGCTGACGCCGTACTGGCAAACCTTAAACCACTTGCCCGACACGTTCACCGGCGAGCCATGGGTGAGGTGGCCCCCATGGGAAAGATCCATGCCCAGGATGGTGTCACCGGGTTCCAGCAGGGCCAGAAACACCGCAAAATTGGCCTGGGCACCGGAGTGGGGCTGTACGTTGGCGTGGGCGGCTCCGAAGAGTTCTTTAGCGCGATCGATCGCCAGTTGCTCAGCCTCGTCCACAAAGGTACAGCCGCCGTAGTAGCGCTTGCCGGGCAGCCCCTCAGCATACTTGTTGGTCAACACCGACCCCTGGGCCGCTAGCACCGCCGGGGAGGTAAAGTTCTCGCTGGCAATCAGCTCCAGGTGATCCCGCTGACGCTGTAGCTCGCGCTGCACAATGCTCGCCAACAACGGATCAGACTCTTGCAGAAAATCAAAGTTAGTTTGAGGCACGGGCAAGGCTCCCAACAATCGACAGAACTACGTAGACAAAACTCGTTGGACAAGGGGGCCGGTTCATGGTTAGCCGATGGAGCAGAGCTGCCTTTCCCCCGAAGCGGTTTGCGACTGCAGCGGTTTGCGACGGCTCAAGGGCAGTGGCCGCTGCAACCGAAGTCTGGCCCAACAGCGCCGCAGCGGCCCACAGCATTGAGCAGTTTCAATGCGCAGTCTATTATCTTATCTGGGTAGTTCTGAATTGGGTAGGTTGGCCGCGATAGGGGCGACCCTGGCTGGCTAGAGATTCTGAAATTACGGGCAAGTGTTACGGATTGCAACATATAATCTTTAGGAACGGCAGGGGCAGGGTTGCTTCGGAGAATGGGCCGATTTCAACTGATTTGCCAAAGTTGGGTGCAGTTGTGAGAGGCTAGGTTAAGCACAATTGCCTGTAGTCGGTTTGAGATTTATATTCTCCAGGTTTGGGTCATTAATGCTGCAACTGACGGATTCTCCCACCATCCAATCCCTATCCTCCATTGAGGAGGCTTACGAGGTGTGTCGGCGCGTCACGGCGAAGTATTCCAAGACGTTCTACACCGGCACCATGCTCATGGCCCCCGCTAAGCGGCGCGCCATTTGGGCCATCTACGTCTGGTGCCGCCGCACCGATGAACTGGTGGATGGGCCGCAGGCGCAGTTTACCAGCGAAAAAACGCTGGATCGCTGGGAGGCGCAGTTGGAGTCTATCTTTGCGGGTTGTCCCGTGGATGATGAAGACGTGGCCTTGGTGGACACCCTCGAGCAATTTCCCCTCGACATCCAGCCCTTTCGCGACATGATTGCGGGCCAGCGGATGGATTTGCATCGCTCTCGCTACGACACCTTTGAAGACCTAGAGCTGTACTGCTATCGCGTGGCGGGCACCGTGGGTCTGATGTCGACTACGGTCATGGGCATCGACACCCAACTCCAAACAACCCCCTGGAGCCGTCCAGATGAGCTTGACCCGACCGGCCAGGCGATCGCCCTGGGTATTGCCAACCAGCTCACCAACATTCTGCGCGATGTCGGCGAAGACGCCCGTCGAGGCCGCATTTATCTGCCCCTGGCCGACCTGGCCGCCTTTGATTACACCGAAGCCGATCTGATGGCTGGCGTGGTAGACGATCGCTGGTGTGCCCTGATGGCCTTTCAGATCGATCGCGCCCGTCGGTTTTACGCCGAGGCAGAGAGCGGCATTGGGCTGCTGAGTGAAGATGCCCGCTGGCCAGTGTGGACGGCCCTGGCCCTCTACCGTCAAATTTTGGATGTGATTGAGAAAAACGGCTACGACGTCTTTACCCAGCGCGCCTACGTGCCCTC
>JAIXUR010000386.1 GCA_027483425.1 Cyanobacteriota bacterium
AAGTCGTTACCATTGTTGGCGCAGAGCTGGGGCGCGGGCGCGGCGGCGGCCACTGCATGACCTGCCCGATCATCCGCGATGCCGTAGATTTCTAGCGATACCTCCGTCCCTGGGCGGGCGGAGTGGGAAAACGACCTTTCCCTAACGGTCTGCCCAGGGTTTCTTCTTCCCGACCGATCAACACCTTCAATCAAAACGTTGCTATTCCAAGGAGATAAACACCATGAGCGATCGCCCTATTCAAGTTATTGTGGCCGCCTTTAACAGCCCCGACGGAGCCAGCACCGCGATGGCTGACCTCAAGCAGGGCAAGCGAGAAGGCCTGATCGGCATCCTCGATGCCGCCGTGGTGGTGAAAGACGCCAGCGGCAAGCTCAAAATTACCGATGCCAAACGGCGCAGCCGCAAGGGCCTGGTCACGGGCGGCGTGGTCGGCGGTTTGATTGGCCTAGTCTTGGCCCCGCCAGTCACGGTGATCGCCGCTGGCGGTGGGGCCATCGGTGCCCTGGTGGGCAAGCTCCGCAGCGCCCCCCTCAAAGCCGAGATGAAAGAACTGGGTGCGGCCCTCCAGCCCAACACCTCGGCGATCATCGCCATCATTGAGCACACCTGGATTGAAAAAGTCGAAGCCGCCCTGGCCGAGGCGGGGGCGCAGCTGGTTCGCGATGTGATTCATGCCGACATCGCCGAGCAGCTCGAGGCGGGGGGCAACGTGCTCTACACCGCTGGGGGCAGCGATGCTGGCCTCGGGGCCGCCCGCGTCGCCCAAGCCGGCGACACCCTAGACATCAGCAGCCTAGTGGCTACCGACGAGGGCCTGTTTCTCGACGAGGCCGAGATCACCTTCGAACCCGCCGAGGAAGACACCCCCCCAGCGGCCTGAGCCGCTCGCCCGCCCAGGGGGGTTAGCGAACAAGCACCCCCCTCAACGACGGTCAGCGCAACTTCAAAGTTGAGCATTGCCGCCCCAAACCCAGCCAGCCCCCCCCCGGAAGCCCCATGGTTAATAAAGACCGACTCAGCGATCGCCGTGAGCAGCGCCGCGAAGAGCGGGAGGTATTTGGCCGCCGAGGCACCGCCACCCAGTACCGACTGCGGGAAAGTCTATTTTCCCTGGGCGATGATTTTTGGATCGAAGACAGCCAGGGTAGCCGGGTCTTTAAGGTCGATGGCAAGCTGCTGCGGATTCGCAACACCCTTTTCTTTGAAGATAGACAGGGCAACCAGGTCTGCAAGATTCAAGAAAAGCTGCTGACGATCAAAGACACCATGACCATTGAGGGGGCCAATGACGAACCCCTCGCCACGGTCAAAAAGGCGCTGATTTCGCCCCTGCGCGATCGCTGGACGGTCAAAGTCGGCGATGGCCCCGACCTCGCCGTCAAGGGCAATGTGCTCGACTACGAATACACCATCGGCGAAGACGGTCGCAAAGTCGCCGAAATCTCCAAACGCTGGTTTCGTATCGCCAACACCTACGGCGTCCAGATTGAGCCCTCACAAAACGACATCTTGATCTTGGCGGTCACCGTCGCCCTCGATCGCATGGCCCACCCGTAGCGTGGGTCACCCCAATCCACCCCCGTATCATCGATCCCCGAGCCGTGGGTCATATTGAGACCCCGGCGATCGCCCAGATTGGTTCAGTGACCCACGCTACCCATCGACGCCCACCCGAACCCCGAGCCATGAACCCTCCCTCCCAAATCGATAACAGCGGGCTTGCCGCCGCCATCAACGATGGCCACTTGCCATCGCCAGAGTTGGTCAGAGATCTGGTCAACGACGCCTACGATCGCTTCAAAACCAACGACGACGGCACCGTCGCCGACTACATTCCGGCCCTGGCGGCAGTGCCCCGCGATCGCTTCGGCATCTGCGTGGTGGGCACCAATGGGGCCATCCACGGCATTGGCGACACCTCCTACGAGTTCTCCATCCAGAGTGTGTCGAAGCCCTTTGTATTTGCCCTGATCTGCCAGGCGATCGGTGAAGACGCCGCCCGCGAAAAGCTCGGAGCCAACAACACCGGCCTGCCCTTCAACTCGGTCATCGCCCTGGAGCTGATCGAGGAGGGCACCCACAACCCCATGGTGAATGCCGGGGCGATCGCCGCCGCCAGCCTGGCCCCTGGCGATACCGCCGAGGCCAAGTGGCAGTTCATTCAAGAGCATCTGTCGCGGTTTGCGGGGCGAGATCTTAGCCTCAACCAGGCCGTCTACGAATCTGAAGCCGCCACCAACCAGCGCAACACCGGCATCGCCCAGCTGCTGCAAGCCTACGATCGCATCTTCTTCGACCCCATCGAAGCCACCGATGTGTACACCAAGCAGTGCTCCCTCAACGTCACCGCCCAGGATTTGGCGGTGATGGCGGCGACCCTGGCCAACGGCGGTGTCAACCCCGTCACCCAAGACCGCATTATTGACCCCATCCACTGCCAGCATGTGCTCGCCGTTATGGTCACCGCTGGGCTGTATGAAAACTCCGGCGACTGGCTCTACGAAACCGGCCTGCCCGGCAAAAGCGGCGTCAGCGGCGGCCTGGTCACCGTTGCCCCCCATAAGGGCGGCCTCGCCACCTTTGCTCCACCGCTGGATGAGGCGGGCAACAGTGTCAAGGGACAGCTGGTGACGAAATTTTTGTCTGCACAGCTGGGCCTCAATTTGTTTGCCTCCCGCCCCCACCCGAACCCTGGGTCACCCCAATCCACCCCGTAGCGAGGGTCACCCCGACCCACTCCGCCAAATCCCACCCCACCCTGTGTGACCCACGTACCCACCAATCCATCCCCGTATCCTCGATTCCCGAACCGTGGGTCATAGTAAGACCCCGGCGATCGCCCAAATCATTTCAGTAAACCCATTACCTACCTACCATGACCACCCAATCCCCCCCGACAACCGGTATCGACACCGAAGTCAAAGATTCCTGGCTACCGATGGTCGTCATCGGCATGGGCCAGGTGCAGATGTCCCTCAACATCAACGCCCTGCCGGTCTCTATCGGTAACATCGTCAACGAGTTTGATACGTCGCCCACGACGGTCGGTTCGGCGATCGTCGCCTACTCCCTCGCCGTGGCAGGCTTTGTCATGCTGGGGGGCAAGCTGGGCCAAAAGTTTGGCTCCCTGAGAATCTTTCAAATTGCCACCGTGCTGCTGATGATCGCCATGATCATCATGACCTTCAGCTCCAGCGCCGAGATCATGATCGTGGCTCAGCTAATCGCGGGTCTGGCGGCGGCGGCGATCGTGCCCACCCTGGTGGTGCTGATCGCCAACAACTACCGAGGCAAGCAACAGTCTGCCGCCCTGGGCATTCTCGGTGCCGTGCAGGCCATTACCACCGTGACCGCCTTCTTTTTGGCCGGGGCCCTTGGCACTTGGATTGGCTGGCGCTGGGCCTTTGGCATCGTCATTCCCTTCACGGCAGTGGTGCTGCTGCTCAGCTTTCGCCTGAAGCCGGTGCCCAAAATCCCCAATGTCAAAATTGACTGGGTGGGGGTGGTGCTGGCGGCCGTAGCGATCATTTTCATTAGCGTCGGCTTCAGCAATTTGAATAGCTGGGGCCTACTGCTCGCCAAGGCCGCGGCTCCCCTCGCTCCCCTTGGCCTATCCCCCGCCCCGATCTTGATCGTCCTCGGTGTGATTGGGGTCCAGCTGTTTATCGCCTGGGCGCAGCGGCGGCAGGCGGCCCAGCAAACCCCGCTCCTCGCCCTGGAGGTGATTGACTCTTCCCAGGAGCAGGCGGCGGTCTTTTCAATGATGTCCATTGTCATTCTGGGGAATGCGCTCACCTTTTTGGTGCCCCTCTACATTCAAATGGTGCAGGGTCGCAACAGCTTTGATACCTCCGTGGCGATGATTCCGTACCAACTGGCGGTGTTTGCCGCTGCGATCTCCATCGTGCGGGTGTTTGACCGCCTCTCGCCGCGCCAGATTGCCCGCAAAGCCTTTATGTTGGTCTCGGTGGGCATGGTGGTGCTAGCCATTGTCATGAACAACGAGTGGGGCACCCTGCCGGTGATTTGTGGTCTGATTCTGGTGGGCCTGGGGCAGGGGTCGCTGGTTACTCTACTGTTTAACGTGCTGGTGACGGCTTCCCCCAAGGCACTGGCGGCGGATGTGGGCGCGTTGCGCGGCACCGTCAACAACTTGGCCGCTGGGGTGGGTACGGCCCTGGCGGGGGCCCTGGTGGTGGGCATCCTCAGCCTCGCCATTCAGCGAGGTGTGGTGGATCACCCCACCATTCCACCGGAGCTGATTCAGCAGGTAAATCTGGATGAGATCACCTTTGTCAGTAACGATCGCCTAGAGAGCTCCCTGGCTAGCACCACCGCCACCCCCGAACAGGTGGCCGAGGCGGTGACCATCAACGCCGCTGCTCGACTGCGAGCCCTGAAGCTTTCCTTCTTTACCCTGGCGGCCTTGGCGCTATTGGTGATTGTGCCGTCGCGGCGGCTACCTGGCTATGTGCCCGGCGAAGTGCCCAGCGTGCCAGAGGAGTAGAGGCAGAAAGATCTATCCAAGGATGCATTTTGTCAACTTTGCTGGGCAAGGGATGGGGGTTTCAGGAATGATGAATGGTAATTCTGTAGCAACCGTTACTTAGAGGGTGTTTGAAAAGGGTTGTCCCAGGTATAGTTTGCCGCCAAGAGACAGCAAAAGCGCTGAGCTTTGAGGACAT
>JAIXUR010000511.1 GCA_027483425.1 Cyanobacteriota bacterium
CCCGACCGGCGACCATGCAGAGCTCGAAAACTTTGGCGCTGCCGGAAGGTGCTTCCAACACCAACCGACAGCTAACCCCGCAAATCTACGCAGCAGATTGCGAGGCTACGGTAAATGGTACCCTAGCCCCCTCAGTTTGCACGTCAAGCGTGGGTGGCTAGGGTTTTCGCGTTCTGTCTTCCTCGCCCTTCCCCTCCCTCGGAGGGGTGCCCGCAGGGCGGGGTGGGTCTGTCTTAGCCAAGCGACTGTTGCTTGCCGTGAGTAAGTGGCTGGTTGACTAGGTTGACCCACCCCTCGCCCCTCCCAAAAGGGGAACATCTCCCCTCTTGGGGTTGGATGCTTGCGGTGCGGGGCTTGTTCACCAAAAAACAAGGAAACAGAACCGATGTTCCAACCACCAGAACCAGACGCCAACGATAACCCAGAGGCCGGGGCCCTGCCGCTGCCGCCCAGATCCGGGGCAGACGGCCCAGGCACCCGGCCCCTCACCCCCGAAAAAGTGCGCCATCTGCTCTACGGCAGCCTTGCCGCCCTAGACCGCACCATCAAAATCCTCCATGCGATCGGCTACGCCGACCCCAATGACTGGAGTGATCCCATCCCCGTGCCGTCCCGTGCCGAGGGGGCGACGATCGCCGCCCAGTGGATGGTGATCATGACCAAAACCGTGCTGCTAGACTAGCGGCCAGCTTTAGATCCCAGGGTTCTAGTTCAAGGCTCTCGGTCTAGGCCATGGCCCTCGCTAGAACCCTGGGATCGATTCCATGATCCCAGGGGCACAAAAAAGGGATGTCCATCGGACATCCCCTTGCATAGATCTAATTAGGCAGGCGTTGGCTCACCGCTACACGATCGAAGCCATGCTGACATCGTTGGTGGCCAAAATTAGCTGAAGCTCTTCCGAGTCCACCGTTTCCTTGTCCACCAGCATGGCGGCCAGTTGGTCGAGCACGTGGCGATTGTTGGTCAGCACCTGCTTGGCGCGAATGTAGGCCTGATCAACCAGACTACGCACCTCAGAGTCGATAGTGGCGGCGGTTTCTTCAGAGAAATCGCGCTCAGCGGCAATGTCGCGACCCAGGAACATGTTGCCCTGCTGACGACCGAGGGCCACGGGGCCAAGCTTGTCGCTCATGCCAAAGCGGGTGACCATCTGGCGAGCGACGCGAGCCACCTGCTGAAGGTCGTTGGAAGCACCGGTGGTCACTTCCTCTTCGCCAAAGATAATCTCTTCAGCAATGCGGCCCCCCAGTGCCACGGCCATCTGGTTTTGCAGGTAGGAGCGAGAGTACAGACCCGACTCAAGCCGATCTTCGCTGGGGGTAAACCAGGTCAAACCACCGGCCCGACCCCGGGGGATAATGCTGATCTTTTGCACCGGGTCGTAGTCGGGCATCAACGCACCGACGAGGGCGTGGCCCGCTTCGTGGTAGGCGACCAGTTCTTTGCGCTTTTCGCTCATCACCCGGTCTTTCTTCTCGGGGCCAGCCAGCACCCGGTCAATGGCGTCATTCACCTCATCCATAGAGATTTCGGTGAGGTTGCGGCGGGCGGCCAAAATGGCGGCCTCGTTCAACAGGTTAGAGAGGTCAGCCCCCGTGAACCCAGGGGTGCGACGGGCAATCTTCTGTAGATCCACATCCTTAGAAAAGGTCTTGCCCCGGGCATGGACGTTGAGAATTTCGAGGCGACCGGCATAGTCAGGGCGGTCTACAACGACCTGGCGGTCGAAACGACCGGGGCGCAGTAGGGCCGCATCCAAGACATCGGGGCGGTTAGTTGCGGCAATGATGATGATGCCGGTATTGCCCTCAAAGCCATCCATTTCGGTGAGCAACTGGTTGAGGGTTTGCTCACGCTCGTCGTTGCCACCCCCCAGGCCAGCGCCGCGCTGACGACCGACGGCGTCAATTTCATCGATGAAAACAATACAGGGCGCATTGGCCTTGGCCTGCTCAAACAGGTCGCGGACGCGGGAGGCACCCACCCCCACAAACATTTCCACAAATTCAGAACCGGAGATAGAGAAGAAGGGCACGCCCGCTTCCCCAGCCACAGCCTTGGCCAGCAGGGTCTTGCCCGTACCGGGAGGCCCCACCAGCAGCACTCCCTTGGGAATTTTGGCCCCGACGGCGGTGAAACGATCGGCGTTCTTCAGAAAGTCAACCACTTCGCTCAGCTCTAGCTTGGCCTGCTCAATGCCAGCCACATCCCCAAAGGTGATCTGAGTCTGGGGCTCCATCTGAACCCGAGCCTTCGACTTGCCAAAGTTCATGGCCTGGTTGCCGGGGCCGCTCTGGGCGCGGCGCAGCACAAAGAACAGCACCCCCAGCAGCAAAATCGGAATCAGCAGCGTGCTAAAGGCCCGCACCCAAACACTGTCGTCGCTCTGGGGCGTCACGACAATATCCACCTTGTTGGTTTCTAGGGTGCTGATCAACTCTGGGTCATTGGGCAGGTTGACGACGATCTGACCGTTGCCCTCGGGGTCGGTAAAGCGAGCGCGGGTGCGATCGGAGCTGATGTTAACGCGTTCGATCTGATTCTTTTGCACCGCATCTAAAAATTGGCTGTAGCGCCAGGTCTGGGTTTCGGGGCCAGAACCGTCAAAAATGGCCGTTGCCAACGCTATCACTACAACGACCAGCAGGGCGTATAAGCCTGCGTTTCTCCACCGTTTGTTCACCGGGCTAATGCCTCCGCTAATGTCTTGGGATGAACCGCTTCTAAGGGATTGTCTTTCTGGGGCTGAACTTAAAGCAAGCCGTAATAATTAGAAGGATATTAACTTATGTTAACGTCATCTGTCGGAATGGGCTAATGGGATATCAATGTTGATGTCGAGCTGAGGGCTTAGTTTGCCCTAAAGGCCGTCCGCAATGTCGCTAGGGCGGGGTGTTGCGGGTTAAACTCCAGTCTACTGCGATCGCCCAAAACTGTGTGAATCGGCACCACCTGCACCCCTGAGTTGCTATAGGCCAGGGCCGCAAAGGTCTCAATCAGGGCCGCATCCCAGGCGGCTTCCTGTACTGTCTCCCCCTGGTGGCGCAGGTGATCGGCTAAGTGCAGCCGAGTTAACCCGGGCAGGAGCCCTGCCCCGAGGCCAGGAGTATGCCACTGCCCCTGGGCCCAGCCCCAGAGGTTGCCGGTGCTAGTTTCAAGCCACTGCCCCTGGTCATCGACCAGAATAGCTTCCCTGGCCCCATGGCCCTGGGCCGCCTGCAGGGCCAGCCAGGCCCCCAGGTAGTTACCGGTTTTATAGGCGGGCTGCGATCGCCCATAGTTCGGCCCCTGGGCTAGCCAGGCCACGATCCCTTGAGCCTGCATTTGATCTAAATCGGTGGGGAGGGGGCGGCTAGTCACCAACTCGCGACCATCCGGAAAACAGGTAATGCGTAGAACGGGATAGTCCGTTAACAACGCCTCCGCGCCCTGAAGCACCCGATCCCAATCGGGGCTGGGCCAGCCAAAGGCATCCAGGGCCTGGGTGAGCCGAGTCCGATGGGCCCGCCACTGGGTGAGGGGATGGGCCAGGTCATGGCGGTAAACGCGCAGGGTGGTAAAGACCGTGGCTCCGTAGATAAAGGCCGGTTCATTGACCGCCAAGGCTAGATCGCTCCCCTGGCGCAGCTGGCCATCAAACCAGTAGGCCATATGGCTACAGCCCCTGCTGGATGTATTGCAGAATGCCGCGAGCGATGGCCTGGGCCATGGTTTCGCGCCAGGCCGGGTCAGCCAGGCGGGGAGCGTCTTGGGCACCGGTGACAAAGCCGGTTTCCACCAGGGCTGCGGGCATGGTGGTTTGGCGGAGCACGTAGAAACGGGCCTGCTTCACGCCGCGATCGCGCATACCGGTGGCCGCCAGCATACTGGCCTGGAGGGTAGCCGCCAGCCGTCGCCCGCTTTCCGAGGCGTAGTACGACTCGATGCCGTTAACGTCGGGGCGGCTGAGGCTAATACTGTTGGCGTGAATGCTCACAAACAAATTTGACCCCGCCCGGTTAGCGATATCGGCCCGGGTTTGGAGGTCAACCGCCACGTCTTCGCGGCGGGTCATCACCACCACCACGCCCTGGCTCTCCAACAGCTCAGCCACCCG
>JAIXUR010000370.1 GCA_027483425.1 Cyanobacteriota bacterium
CTATGGCCACGAGCCTGAGGTCACCCAGCAGTGGTACAAAGACCTCAAGCAAGAGCCCCCCGAGGTGGTGATTAGCGCGCTGGCCAAGGTGATCTTGGCAGGCCCCATGGGCTAAGGGGCCGCCAGCCGATGGCCCCAGCGTTATCTCTCGAAAGATTTTGTTGCAAAACTTAAAGCGCTGCCGCCTGTCCTAAAAGCCCTGATACACTGACATTTAGCGACTTGTATCGGCAGCCTGGTTCCCTTTGTTCTGCGGATGTGAATCCGTCCTAGAGACCCTAGAGCACTGCCCTGCCCGTCGCCACCGGGAGATAGCCCGGCCAACGTTCACCGCGCCATCGAAGGACCCATGGTAAACTCTCTTACAAAGCCTGAGTTTCAAGAAATTCGACCAGGGGTAAAGGCTCCGGCCAAAGACACCATTCTCACCCCTCGGTTTTACACCACCGATTTTGACGAGATGGCCGCCATGGACATCTCGATCAACGAAGATGAGCTGCTGGCCATCCTGGATGAGTTTCGGGCTGACTATAACCGCCACCACTTTGTGCGCAATGACTCCTTTGCGCAATCTTGGGATCACATTAGTGGCGACACTCGACAAGTGTTTGTGGAATTTCTAGAGCGCTCTTGCACCGCTGAGTTCTCTGGCTTTTTGCTCTACAAAGAACTGGGCCGTCGCCTCAAGGACAAAAGCCCGGTGCTGGCCGAGTGCTTTAACCTGATGTCGCGCGATGAAGCGCGCCACGCTGGTTTTCTCAACAAGGCCATGTCTGACTTTAACCTGCAACTAGACCTGGGCTTTTTGACCAAAAGCAAGGACTACACCTTCTTTAAGCCCAAGTTCATCTTCTACGCCACTTACCTGTCTGAGAAGATCGGCTACTGGCGCTACATCACCATTTTCCGCCACCTCGAGTCTCACCCTGAGAACGAGATCTACCCTATCTTCCAGTTCTTTGAGAATTGGTGCCAAGACGAAAATCGCCACGGCGACTTCTTTGCGGCCCTAATGAAGGCCCAGCCTGAGATTCTCGACGACTGGAAGGCCAAGCTGTGGTGCCGCTTCTTTCTGCTGTCGGTGTTTGCCACCATGTATCTCAACGATCTTCAGCGCAGCAGCTTCTATGCGTCGTTGGGTCTAGATGCTCGGGAGTACGACATCAAGGTGATTGAAAAAACCAACGAAGCCGCCGGGCGCGTGTTTCCGATTGCCTTGAATGTAGACCACCCTGCCTTCTATCAGCGGCTGGATGTGGCGGCGGCGGCCAACGCCAAGCTGGCGAAGATTTCGACCTCCCAGCCCAAGCCTCTGCAACTGCTCCAAAAATTGCCCCACATTGCCACCATTGGCTGGCAACTGGTGCAGCTTTACTTCCTCAAGCCCATTGACACCATCGCCGCCCGCGGCCAGGTGCGCTAGCGGTGAGGAGATTTCTAGGAAAGAGGATCCCAGCTTTAATCTAGCGGCTGTAGCCGCTGTAGGGTGGGCAGTGCCCACCCTTAGGGAAACTATTTTCCAGAAGTCGTCTTACCGCAGCCGAAACGCTATCCTCGTTTCCCCCAGCGGCTTTACTCCTAGGAGTAAAGCCGCTTTTTTGCCGGGTTACAGGGGCCTACGTCACGGAGCTCAGGGGTTAAGATTTCTAGGGGTCTGTTGTCGTCTGATCTGGAGTCGCCAAGGTGTTGCCATCCATTACCCAAGTATTGCGAATTGCGGGCTACCTGGCGGTACTGGGGCCGGGGTCGGGGGCGATCGCGATCGACAGTCCCCAGACCTCGACCACTCGGTTTACCCTCTGCCCCACCCAAGCTGAACAGAGCTGGGCTGACTGCTTCACGGTGCCAGGAGACACGCCATCCCTAGAGACCCTGGCCCTCCACGTTTCCTCCGCAGCGCCATCTCCAGAGACCTTGGCCCTCGATCCCGAGGTCGTCGCCCCCACCCTCGACCTTGACCCTGAGATCATTGAAGACAGCCCGACTCTCCAGCGCTGGCTAGAGAGCGTTCCCGACGTGGCCAACGAAATTCGTCACCAGCCTAGTTTTCGGCCTCGGTTGCGGGCGGGCTATGTCCAGTATCCCTCCACGGGGCAAGTGGGTGGCTTTGGCGCGGCGGTTGAAGATGTGTTTGTGGTACCGGGCACGGGCCTGACCGCCAGTGCCGACTACAGCCGCAGTTGGAACGGCCAGCGCGAGTCCTACGGCGGTGAGGTGCGCTACTACCTGCTGCCCCTGGGGGGCTACGTGAATATTGCCCCCACCCTGGGCTACCGCGCCCTGACCACCCCCACCTACCAAACCGACGGGCTCGATGTGGGCCTGCGCCTCATGCTAGTGCCCTCTCGGGGCGGCGGAGCAGACCTGGCCCTGAGCCAAGAGTGGGTGGCCCCCGGCAGCGATCGCGAGGTGGGCATTACCAGTCTTGAGATCGGCTACGCCATCACCCGGCAACTGCGGCTGGGGACAGAATTTCAGCTACAAAACTCTAGCTTCGGCCAAGACAGTAGCTTTGGCCTCGCTCTGGAGTGGCTGCTTTAGGCTTCCCTAGCCCCGTTGGCCCTGGCTACTCCGCTGGCCTGGAGTGCTGCTGAATGGCTTTAGCCAAGTTTTCTGGCGTGCCAATATCCAGATACTGCCCGGTGGGAAACGGCTCGGCTTCTACCCGCAGACCCGCCTCTAGGGCCGCCTGAATCACATCTCCGATGGGGGTCTCGGTGTAGGGCGGCCAGGCGGTGAGGTGCTGGGGTACCTGGGTACCGATCAGGGCCTGGGTGCGATCGCCCACAAACCCATGCAAAAAGTCTGAAAATGTGGGCCGCCAGGCAGCGATCGCCCACATATAGGGCAGGTGAGTGAAGCCCGACTTTTCGTAAATACCCCGCACCACGCCGCTGCCATCAAACTCGACCACCCCCACGTTCTGGGGTTGATCGGTGGGGAAGAGGCCCAGCACCACATCGGCCCTGCCCCCGTGAAGCCGATCCAGCAGCACCTGGTAGGCCTGCTCCGGCTCAAACAAAATATCTGGAAAGCCCAGCAGCACCGTGGCTCCCCGCAAAAACGGATAGGCCTGATTGAGGCTAAAGGGCACCCCAAAGGGCACATGCACCGTTACATAGCCCAGGTGCATGCCCAGCTCAGCCCCGTCTCCCAAAAAGTTGGGGATGTCCCACTTGCCGGGCCGGAGGATAAAAAACGCCTGGTCTGCCCCGGCCCGCTGCATCTTTTCCAGCAGGTAGTGGCATACCAGCTTGGGGCGCAACCCCACCTGGCCCGCGACGGGCCGAAACCCGATGGGAAAAAGCTCTTTGCTCATGGGCAAAGGTGAGATGCGCGTGCCCTGGCCAGCGGCGGGCAGGAGACCAATGATCGGGGCAGGGGTAGCCATAGCACAGGGAACTTAAGCGTCTGATCCGTCGTCTTTGATTATCCTGGTAGTAGACGTGGATAATGCACTATGCATCGATTCTGGCAGGCTGCCGAGCTTTCTTCACCCTCCTTGACCCTGGGGCCAGGTCTAGAACAAGGCATGGAACAGGGCCCAGGGCAATTCCTGGGGCGCTGTACGACGACCCTGACCCTGGTCGCGATCTGCCTAGCCGGAGTAGCGGTTACAGCTCCCCAGGCCCACGCCATTGAAGACATTCAGATTACCTACGGCACGTTAGAAGCGCCACCGATTGCCGTCAGTGATTTGGAAGACTTTGCGAGTACCGGTATTCCCAGCCGCGATCTGCAACTTCTGTTCAACCTGCTGCGCATTGAAGAAGATCAGGCCCGCCAGGTGCTGACCCAGAACGTATTGGTCGATGTGGATAGCCTGAGAGAAGTCTCAAACACCCTAGCCGGGCAGTTTATCTGGCGGTTGCTGGCCACGACAGTCACCTTCTCTGACAACGATAGCCCCAGTTGGGAACTGTTGCAAAACGCTGTTTTAGAGACAGCTCTAGACGGGCAACTGACGCTACTCGACGTGCTCCGCACCCTTGAGGCGACGACGCTCCAGGTGGATGGTCAGCAGGTGATGGCGATCGCATCCCAGATCGACATCGACGACATCGAAGCGTTAGCCGCTACCTTTCTGCTCAAGGAGCCAGAGTAGGCAGAGCGTCATTCTTTCCAGGTGAGCCCAGTGATCTGATCACTGAAGGGCCCTAGACTGGGCTCGGCTGTCGCCACGATTCGCCACGGCCTGGGCGGAACCTGTTACATTCC
>JAIXUR010000597.1 GCA_027483425.1 Cyanobacteriota bacterium
CATCTCTGCCTCTGAGAAATCGCTCTATCCACCCATGATTCAATATTGTAAGCTATGTCTCGATATGCATTCATTGCATTAGGATTATAACAATTCACTAATGATGACAACGAGAGGCCATTGTCCAACTTAATAAAGTCGAATGGATTTGGCCCCATTGAGCAGATCCCTGCGCGAGGGCATCTTAAATTATGAACATAAACCCCAAACAGTCCTCTACCTTCGCTCCACGCTTTTGTAATTTCATACCTTACCCAAGGCCTATATGCAGCAGGGTAAGCGCAAGAAAAATGAGCTTGTAAAATGCTAGGGAATCATCCGGTCAACTATTCCCGAGGTTTCCCATGGCTAACGGCTTTGTGTCAGCCAAAGATTTAGTCAAACAGCGTCCAGCCCCGCAACCGCTGCCACTGGCGGTCGACGCCGAATCAGTCCAAGCGCAGTGGCAAGCGCAATTCGCTGACCTAGAAGACCCGCGTGGGCGTCAGGGGGTGGAACATCCGTTCTTAAGCATTGTCATGATCGCAATTCTAGCCGTCATCGGTGGCGCGACGGGCTGGGAGGACATCGAAACCTACGCCGAGAGCCATCAGGCCTGGCTGAGCACTCTATTTCCGTTACCGAACGGCGTGCCCCATGCCGACACCTACCGTCGGCTGTTCGAGCGGATGGCCCCCGATACCCTAGAGGGTTGCTTTTTGGGCTGGGTAAAACAGATCGTTGAGGGTAGCGGAGCCCAGGTAATTCCGATTGATGGCAAGACCATCAAAGGCTCCTACGACCGCAATCACCAGCAATCTGCACTCCATGTGGTCAGTGCTTGGGCGAGTGAGCATCGGTTGTTGTTGGGTCAGGTGAAGGTCGCCTCCAAGAGCAATGAGATCACCGCCATTCCCGCGTTGCTCAAGTTGCTCGATATCAGTGGCTGCATCATCACCCTAGATGCTATGGGCACCCAGAAGGAGATTGCCCGTGAGATCATTGGGCACGGTGCTGATTACGTCCTTTGTCTCAAGGCCAATCACCCCACCCTGTGGGCTGAGGTCACGGCGTGGTTTACGCAGGCTGAGGCGGTCAACTTTGCCGCTCTAGAGCACAGTTATGACGCTCGGGTAGAGTCGGGCCATCATCGACGGGAGCATCGGCAGGTGTGGGCTGTACCGGTCGCCGCCATGGGAGACCTGCACCACATCGAGCAATGGGCGGGACTCAGAACCCTTGTCATGGTGAAGCGGGTTCGACACCTCTGGAACAAGATCACCCGAGAGACGATGGTTTATCTCACGTCATTGCCCTGTGATGCCGCCGTCATTGGTCGGGCTATTCGCACTCATTGGGGAATCGAGAATCAACTCCACTGGGTGCTCGATGTCACCTGGGGTGAGGATAAGTCCCGTATTCGACGAGGCCACGGGGGCGAGAACATGGCGCTCCTGAGACGCTTAGCCATCAGTGTGCTGAACCAGGAAACCTCAAAGAAACGAAGTCTCAAGCAGAAGGCGAAGCGAGCTTCAATGAGCCCTGACTACATGCTCACTGTCCTTGCCGCAGGTCTGCCTGCCTAGCACAATTTCTCGATGGTTTTCTTGCGCTTACCCTGGGTTCCATCACCACCGGACGCACCAACCGTTCTACATCGGAGCGTGGGGTGTAGTGGGCACCCAGGCGGCTGCGTTCTTTTTTCTCCAGCGCCCGCTCGACTAGGGTGCCAAAAATAGCGGGTTCTACCTCCTTCCAGTCCTTTTCAGCGGCATCGAGCAATATCTTGAGCTGGGCTGCTGGCAGGGCAATGGCGGTGGCGTTCTCAAAAAAGCTGCCGTTAAACTGCAACACCCGCTCAAAGCCAAAGCTACCCCCGGTGTTCATGGTCTGCCAGAGCTGCTCGATCTCCGGCTGAAAGGTTTCGGGGTACGGAATCCAGCGATCGCGCAGGGCCTTGGTAAACACCTCCCCCTTCAGCAACTCCACATCTTCAGCAAACATGGTGAAAATGCAGCGCATCAAAAAGCTGGCGGTGGTCTGGGGGTCGTGGCCCTGGTCTTCTAACCAGCGCGACAGCTTGGCTAACTCTGCCGCCACCTCCCGCGTTACCTTGGCCCGCAGTTTCTCTGGGTTGAGCGATTGCGGGTCGGTAAAGATCTTGACGAAGCGCTCAAACACCTCCGGCTGCTGCAACTCGGCCAGGCTGACCCGCCGCCTGGCCCCATAGCTGCCATACTCGCCGCTAAAGCCTTCCCAAATATCAAAGCGGTAACCAATGTCGCAGGTGATTAAAAACGGCGGTTTGGTGGGGCTGTCGATCAGTTGAATGTACTGCCGAGCCTGGTTAAAGGCCCCCTGCATGACATCCTCATAGATCTTGGTGCCCCGTTTACCGTGGCCTTTGTTAGAGCTAAAGCTGCCCTGCTTGGCCTCTAGCAAAAAGCACCCTTCTTTATAAAAATCGGCGCGCTTGCTGGTCTGACCTTTTTCGCTAAAGGTCTTGATCGCCTTCTCAAACGAGTAGGTATCGCTGCCAGAGCTATCTTTGGGCGGTGGGCCTGATACCCCCAGCGCCGCACAGAGATCTAAAAAGAAGGGTTGAGAGTTAGCCTGCTCATTACCTTCAGACCGTTGCCATTTTTCGATCAAGGCCTGAATGCGTTGGGAGTCATCGGGGGTCATGGAGGCAAGGCGGAAGGGCTTTTTCCTTTTCTCAAACCTTAACCACAGATTCCGGAAGCCTCCCGATCTTGACCCAAAGCTTAACGAAGAGGGGCACCTGACCCCTAGCGCGAGACCTTAAGCCAGCTGTGGCAGGGGGTTCAGATCTCCGAGTTCTTGAAGAACTCGGAGATCTTGGCGGGTAAAGTTTTCCCAAGCACCGTTCCTGTCATCGCTCAATTCGATATTTCCCATCGCCCCAAACCCAGGGCTGAGAGCAATCCTGGGCACCCAATCCGCTTTCCAGCTTGACAAACTTACGGCGTAAGTTAAGCTTACAGCGTAAGTCGAGCCCACGGGCGAGCCCAGCCCCATGGTCGTCCCCATCGGCAACAATAGGAAAGCACGCTATGACAACCTTGAATGCCCTCACCCCCACCACCGGGGAGCACAGCCGGAATGACACCATGAGAGCGATCGTTCAGACCGAGTAC
>JAIXUR010000379.1 GCA_027483425.1 Cyanobacteriota bacterium
GCTACCCCGGCGCAGGCGCAGGCGGTCTTTGAGTTCTTCCACCATGTCGCCGTGGATCAGCCCCTGCTCAATGGCGAGCCTGGCTTCTTCCTCTTCCTTGTCGAGGGCTTTTTGCAGGTGGGCCACGTAGAACTCCATTTTATGGTCGTCCACGGCGTCGGGGCTACCGGAGGTAATAATCGCCCGCGCCATGCCAAACAGGCGATCGGGAAACCGCTGGGTAAAAAACGACTGGCGGCGCAGGGCTCCAAAGTCGTTAAAGTAGCGAAACTTGCCCATGTGGCCGTAGACCCGGGTGGGCACCCAGGGAATAATCTGCGGCGGTATCAGGGGCACGATGTCGTTGTTGTTGACATAGCGAATAATGCGATCGCCCATTTTGCCGTTCATGTAGTTCACCAGCTGCCAGTCGGCCACCCGAGGCTGGCCAAAGGTATATAGCCCGCTGATCTCAAAGCCCTGGGCCTCGAGGGAAATGGTCGCCACCGCCGCTAGGGCCCCCCCCAGGCTGTGGCCCGTGATCCAGAGCTTGGTGTCGGGGGTGGCCCACTTTTTCAGGTAGTAGACCACCTGCTTTTCGACGCTTTGCCAGGCGTCTAAAAAGCCCCGGTGGGCCCGTCCGGTGGGGGGCACAACGGTTTGATCCGCCAGCACCGTAAACTCTTTGAGGCGAATTTTTAGGTTGGTTTTCCAGTCGTCGAGCTGCTGGGTACCCTTAAACACCAAAATCAGGTTGTTGTCCTTGCGCAGCAAAAACGCCTGGGTGTTGGTAATCATCATGTTGAGGTACTTGAAGTTCTCGCGAATGTCGCGCTCGCTGGTTTCTTCGCCCTCCCGCAGCCAGTCCTTAATCACCGATACCACGTACTCGCGGCTCGACATCCGCTTCCAGAGGTTGTCGACGTCGTCGCTGAGCCACAGGCGCGAAATGTCGGTGACGTAGTCACGGTCTTCGTAGACCAGGTGGGAGGCCTTGGCCAGGCACAGCGCCCGGTAGGTGTCGTACTTAGACTCTGTTTCGATGCCGCTAAAGTCGTGGGTCGAGTAGGGGGGCGGCAAAATTTTGAAGCCAAAGCGCTCAAACAGGTTTTGCACTCGCCCGTAGCCTGACCAGTAAATATAGTGGAACAGCTTGTCGTAAAACCCCGAGCCCCCCTTGCGGCGGTAGCGGCGATCGCCGATCAGATTAATCCAGTAAATAATGAAGGGCTTGATCTCCTCGGTCATCACCAGCCCCGACTCGATCATGATCTCGAAGTACTCTAGGCCGCCCAAAAACGAGTCGAACCAGTCGCGCAGAATAATCTCAATCACAAACTCTTCGCTGTCGTACTGGTTGACCAGCTCCAGAGTCTTTGGAGAGATAGAGTTGTTTTGGGTGGCCAAGTGTTTGATTTCATCCAGCCCTTGGCGCATTTTGACCATCTGATCGTGCGATCGCAGCGCCCGCCGGAGGCGATAGTCATTGGCCTCAAAACACAGTTGCCGACCATCTTTAGGATGTTCAATGTAAAAGGTGCGGTACTCCTCGTAATCGAGAATATCTAGCACGTTTCTCACCGCTGTCCGCTCGCGAAAGGCTTTCACCTCCTGGCGAGCCAGATCAACCCGCCGCCAGCGCCGCTGCTGTTGATAAATATGCAGCCAGGTCAGCGCCGTGAATGCCCCGGCTGCCATGCTCAAACCCAGCAGCAGGAGACCGGGCGAGAGACCCACCCGCCCCATGACACCCATCATGTGTGGCGGTGGTCCACCCTGGCTGATCAAATCGTTCGTGCCCTGGGAGGCTAAACCCTGCGCCCCAAGACCTGGGAACCCTGACCTTGACTGTTCCGCAATCGGCACCGCCCCCAGGGCCGGAATCTGGGCAGAAACCCCCACGGTGAGGCACAGCGATGCCCCAAAACCCAGCCAAAACCGATTAATAGCCATAGACACCCACAACCAACTCTCATTGCTTGCCCTGATGCTATCGAAAAAATTGAAACCGGCACCTTTAAAAACGCCTAACTCTCTGGCGTTAGGGGGATATTAGCCACTCCCTAGGGAGCCCCTCAACTAGCCCAAGACTTCAGGATGAACACCGTAGAGATAGGCCAGCCCCAGCAACAGCAGCAGCGTTGCTCCCAAGATCCACAAGGGCCAGGGGGGTTGAGACCCCCCTGGTGGGTTCGGTGACGGGTTTGGCGGTGGGTTCGGGGGCGGGTTCACAGGCATGCTCACGGCACGAAACGGGTCAGCACCGACCCACGATACAGGGTTTAAATTCTCTACCCTAGGAGATTAGCTCTGGTTGTTACAATTCTTGAAGGCTAGAGTTAGCCCGCTATAAATTCACAGGAGAACACCCCATGACAGTGAACTGCGCGGTAGATTGTAAAGATGGTTGTGTACTGGGTAACGATTGCCCCAACCTGAAGTACACCGCAGAGGCCTCAAAATTTATTGCCGATACCTCCCTCGACAAAATTCTTGAACTGGCCGACGAAGCTGTGCGGCGCAAGGTCATGGAGCGGGCCTCTCAACCCCCTAAATGGATCCTGCCCGAAGACTAGACCTTTCGCCCCCGGCCCTAGCGACCGTTGCCCCAGGTCATAGCCTGGGATACCCCTGTGCTATGGTGTGACTAGTGAGTTGTTAGTTGCATTACCGACTGGACCCCGGTCTGAGTTTGAGTACATCTCCTTATAACTTTCTATTCCTTTTCTCTTCATTGGAGATGTAGTCATGTCAATTTATGTGGGCAACCTAGCCTTCAACGCGACCCAAGAACAGCTGACGGAGGTCTTTGCCGAATATGGGGCTGTTAGCCGTGTCAGCATGCCCACTGATCGCGAAACAGGTCGCCCTAGGGGCTTTGCCTTTGTCGAAATGGAAAAGGAAGCCGACGAAGATAAAGCCATCGAAGCCCTCGACGGGGCCGAATGGATGGGCCGCGACCTCAAGGTCAATAAGGCTCGCCCCCGCGAATCTCGCGGCGGCGGTGGCGGCGGTGGCGGCGGCGGTGGTTGGAACAACCGTCGTTAAGCCAGGTAGGTTGGACTAGCTAGAGGTGCCTTGGCCCCCATAGCCGGTTTGATTGTGTTGTAGGTCTAGTTCGCAAGGGGTATCGCACCAGCGATACCCAAGGGTATTAAGCTGACGCTGCCAAGGGCAACGTTTTAGCGGCGTCAGCACCGTTCTTAGGAGTAGTTAATGGCCCAGGTTGTATTGGGAGAAGACGAGAATATTGAATCAGCCCTGCGGCGCTTCAAGCGCAAGGTGGCGCGGGCTGGTATATTTTCCGACATGCGGAAAAACCGCCACTTTGAAACCCCCATTGAAAAACGCAAGCGCAAAACCATCGCCCGTCAAAAGCAGCGTCGCTGGGGCTCCAAGCGCTGATGGGAGAGCTGATCTGGCCTCCCAGGCCACCGGCTGAACTAGATTTTCAATATTGTTCGCCTAGGAGACCAGCTTATGCTCCCCGAGTCAGCACAGCAGGTTTCGAAGCTGCGTGCGCAGTTTTATCGTTCATTCGCCGACGCTCTGGATACCTCGGTTAATATCACCCGAGAAAAGTCCTACGCCAGTACTCTGCCCCGGGTGTCCTGGACTGATGAGCAGGGCCGCTTAAATTATCTCTGCATGTACGCGCACTCGGCTCCCGACGTGCTTCTGCCCGATCGCCCCCTGGTGCTCCGCGTTGGGGTGAATTTAGGGGCAGAATTGTTCATGGGCTCTAGCCCTGGTCGTGGCAGCCGCCGCTACAACTGGACCTGCCAATTTTATCTCACGCTGCTGTCCTCAGAATTGCCCACGGCCCTCCCCTGGATCATTAAAGCCTTGGCCCAGCCCTACGGCCTCGATCTAGATGCCTTGCCGGAGTTGCCCTACACCCTTGAGGTCAAGGCCTCGGCTGGTCAAGTCAATTCGCTGTGGACCTCCTCGGCCCTGCAACAGATGACCCAGCCCCGGGTGGCGGCGATCAGTTCTGACTATGTCGCCCTGTTAGGTTAGCTAGGTTAGCGATCGAGACACCTAAGGTAATTTCTCGAAAAGAGTTTCCCCCATGGTGGGCAGTGCCTACCCTACAGCGGCTACAGTCGCTGAATTAAAGCTGGTATCTTCTTTCCTATTTCCTAGAAATCTTCTCACTGATGATCTTGGTCCCGTGGGCTCTTTACCACTGAGGGCCAAGCAACTCCTGTAACCCGGCGATCAGCTGCTCCAGGTGAGCCTGCTGATGGGTGGCCATGAGGGTAATGCGCAGGCGACTGGTGGGCACCGTGGGCGGTCGCACCGCCGCCGCCCATAGCCCGGCTTGCTGCAACCGCTGACTAGCCGCCACGATCGCCGCCGCCGAAGGCCCCTCCAGCCCGATGATGGGAGACACGGCGGGCAGTCGTCGCAGCCGGATGGCGGGCGTGGCGGTCTGGGCCAAGACTTGGTCAATCTGCTCTACAACAAAGCGCACATGGGCCCAGAGCGCCCGGCGGCGCTGGGGTTCTTGCTGCACAATCTCCAGGGCCGCCAGGGCCGCCGCCGTATCCGCTGGCGATAGGCCCGTGGTGTAGATCCAGCTGGGAGCCCGGTTGCGCAAAAAGTCGATCAGGGACGTAGACCCGGCCACGTAGCCCCCTAGGCTACCGAGGGCTTTGCTCAGGGTGCCGACGGTGACCAAGGGCCGACCGGCACAGCCCAGGTGCTCCACAGCACCAGCGCCCCGATCGCCAAATACCCCCGTCCCATGGGCCTCATCCACCAGCACCATGGCGTCGTAGGCGGTGGCCAGGTCGAGAATTTCTGGCAAGGGGCAGAGGTCGCCATCCATGCTGAAGACGCTGTCGGTAGTGATCAGGCAGCGGCGGTGGCGATCGCGATGGGTCTCCAGCAGTTCCCTCAGGTGGGCCCCATCGCCGTGGCGATAGTCTAGGGCCGTTGCCCCGCTCACCTGGCCGCCCGCCCTCAGGCTGGAGTGATTGTACTCATCGCCCAAAATTAAATCTGGACTGCCGACCAGGGCCGCGATCGCCCCCAGGTTGGCCAGATAGCCAGAGCTAAACACGATCGCATCGTCGGTGCCCTTGAGGGCGGCGATCGCCCGCTCTAGAGCACCATGCAACTCCCGGTGGCCGCTGAGCAAGCGGGAGCCGGTGCTGCCGGTGCCGTAGGTCTCGATGGCGGCGATCGCCGCTGCGGCCAGCCTGGGGTCACTGGCCAACCCCAGGTAGTCATTGCTGGCAAAGTTCACCAGGGTCTGCCCCCGCCGCTGAACGGTGGCCCCCGCCCGGCCATCAATGGGTTGCACGGCTCGGTAGCGATCGGCGCGATGGAGGGCCGCTAGGGAGCGATCCAGCCAAGCGTAGGTCTGGGTGGCCTGGGGACGCGGCGAGGCTTCCTTCTCCATCACGTCTCCGGCCTTTGGGACAGCGCCGCCATCCGCTGACGGCGACGACGCTGCCAAATTTTAGGCATGACTCGCATTCGGCGTTTAAACGTACTCCACTCCTCGGCACTCAGCTCGATCTGCCGCCAGGTGGGACGGGCCAAGAGCCGCTCAGACCAGCGATTCAGACCAGGGTAATCCACCAACGCAACTCCCAGATCAGGCATTTTATGCACAATCGTTCCCGCCACAATTTCCGCTAGGGTGAGCTGATCGCCCGCAAAATACGGGCCGGCTCCCAACAGATCTTCCAAAAATCTCAGCGTGGTCATGGCCCGTAGTTGAGCATACTCGATCTCTCCGGCGGCCTCACCAGAGGTCTCGCCGGGACGTTCCCCCTGGAGGAGCAGCCTAAAGACCGCTGGCAGCAGTTCGTTCAGCGTCACCAGCTGCACCATGCGAACCCTGGCCAGGGCCGTTGGGCTGGTGGGCAGCAAGGCCCGCTCGGGATAGCGAGCCTCCAAATAATCTAAAATCGCCAGGGACTCCAGGACGCGAAAATCGCCGTCCACCAAAACCGGTACATGGCTAAAGGGATTCACAGCCAAGAACTCGGGCTCAAATTGGTTGCCGCCGAGATCCATGGCAACCAGCTCAAAGGGCAGCTGCTTTTCGAGCAGCGCCAGCCACACGGGACGAGCATAGGCAGAAGGGCGGGCGTAGTAAAGGGTCAGCATGGAGGTCGTTTCCTCTAACGAATAAAAAAGACCGATCGGTCTTTTTGAGGTCAAAAAAAATTAGCCATCTCTCAGGCGGCTAGTTGGTGTAGAACATAGGTCTCCAGGTGGGTCAGGGCTCGCGCTAGATGGGCGGGGTCGTCGTACAGCTTGCTGAGCATGATGCCCCCCTCAATGGTCGCAATCAAAATTGTGGCCACGGTGGCCGGGTCTGCGGTTGAGACCAGTTCACCGCGGGCAATGCCCTTGTGGACGATGCGCTCAATCAGCGATCGCCAGGCATCCATAGCCTGCTGGGTTCTTTCCCGGAGGGCCGGGTGGGTATCATCGCTGTCGATCGCCGTATTCAGGAGGGGGCATCCCCCCTCAACCGGGGGATCGGCTAAAAACCGCCCATAGACGCTGAGGATGGCCATCAGCCTGTCCACAGCCTGGCGCTTCCCCTTTAAAGCGCCCATAAACCGCTGCTGGGTGCGCTGGGCGGCCAAGTCAAAGGCCTCTAGGGCCAGCTGATCTTTGCTGCGAAAGTGGTTATAAATTCCCCCTTTCTGCAAGCCTGTCACCCGCATCACATCCGCCATCGACGACCCGGCATAGCCCTGCCGGTTAAACAGAGCCGCTGTCTGCTCAAGGATATGGGCCTTAGTCGCCTGGGCTTTTGACATAAAAAAGACTGATCGGTCTTTTCTAGAGTATCAAACAAGGGTGCCTAGGACCAGCGATCGCGGCCCTAGGCACCCTTGTTTGACCTAGCCCGTGACGGTTACTGATCGGGTAGCGCCTTCTGGGCATCGTCGCGATCGCGCTTCAGCACAATCACCCCCAAGGGTGGCAGCGTCACATCGAGGGAAAAAGGCCGGTTATGAAAGGCCCAGTCCTCAGACCATTTGCCGCCCAGGTTGCCCATGTTGCTGCCGCCGAAATCGCGGGAATCGCTGTTAAACAGTTCTCGGTAGTAGCCCTGCTCGGGGACACCGACCCGGTAGTGGCTGTGGGGCTGGGGCGTAAAGTTGCACACCACCACCACAAAGTCATCGCTGCCCTTATCGCGGCGAATAAAGGCCACCACGCTGTGGCGATTGTCGCTGCAATCGATCCACTCAAAGCCAGCCTGGTCAAAGTCCTGGGTAAACAGGCAAGGCTCACTGCGATAGAACTCGTTGAGCTTGCCCATAAAGTGCTTGAGGCTAGCGTGGGGCTGGTGCTGAAGCAGGTGCCACTCCAGATCCCCCCACACGTTCCACTCGCTCCACTGGCCAAACTCCATGCTCATAAACAGAGTTTTCTTGCCGGGGTGCGCAAACATATACGCGTAGAGACAGCGGATGTTCGCAAATTTTTGCCACTCATCGCCAGGCATTTTGCCAGGCATGTTGCTCTTGCCGTGGACGATTTCGTCGTGAGACAGAGCCAACATGAAATTCTCACTGTGGTGATACCACATGCTGAAGGTGAGATTGTTTTGGTGGAACTGACGGAACCACGGATCCATGTTGAAGTAATCCAACATGTCGTGCATCCAGCCCATATTCCACTTCAGGTTGAAGCCCAAGCCACCCACATAGGTCGGCCAAGACACCATTGGCCAAGAAGTCGATTCTTCCGCGATCGACAAAATCCCAGGGAAGTAGCTGAAGATCACATGGTTCATCTGGCGCAGGAAATCCGCCCCTTCGATATTTTCCCGACCACCGTACTGGTTCGTAACCCATTCCCCCGGCTCGCGGCAGTAGTCCAGATAGATCATGGACGCCACAGCATCCACCCGAATTCCGTCGATATGGTATTTGTCAAACCAGAACAACGCATTCGCGACGAGGTAGTTGCGGACTTCGTTACGCGAGTAGTTGAACACCAGTGTCCCCCACCCCTTATGCTCTCCCTTGCGAGGATCGGCATGCTCATAAAGGTGCGTGCCATCAAAGAATGCGAGTCCGTGCCCATCCTTCGGGAAATGTCCAGGCACCCAGTCGACAATCACCCCAATGTCATTTTGGTGACACTGGTCGATGAAGTACATTAAGTCTTCTGGCGAACCATAGCGCGACGTGGCGGCATAGTGGCCAATCACCTGATAGCCCCAAGAACCATCAAAGGGGTGCTCGGCTACGGGCAGGACTTCAATGTGGGTGAAACCCATTTCCTTCACATAGGGAATCAGCTTGTCTGCCAACTCCCGATAGGTGAGGAAGCGGGTATCAGGCTTGAGTTCAGAAACGCTCACCGCATCTTCTGGCGTGCCATCGGGCAATAGGTGCGGCTCCGACGTTGCCGCGTGTAGCCAAGAACCA
>JAIXUR010000301.1 GCA_027483425.1 Cyanobacteriota bacterium
CCTCCAGGGTATCCGATGGGTTGACCACCTGCCCCTGGTTCATCACCAGGGTTAGCAGGGCCTGCTCCCCAGGGGCGGCGGATTCGGTGGCTAGCCCCAGGCGATCGCCCATCGCCAGGCCGTCTTGGTAGCGCCGAAAAATTTGCTTGCGCCCCGGCAGTGTGGCCTTATGGTCAGACTCCTTCATCACCGGACGACCCTCTAGTTCAACCAATTTATACACCCCGTTGACCGGAGCCCCAGTGACCAGCTTCGTGCCCAGCCCGTAGCCGTCGATGGCAGCCCCCGCCCGCTGCAGCCGAGCAATTTCAAACTCGTCCAGGTCACCACTGGCTAGAATTTTGACCCCAGGCAGGCGCGATCGCACCGCCCTTGACAACTCCACTAAATCCCCCGAGTCAAGGCGCACTGCCGTTACCTGGGTTTTTCCGGCGGCCACCTGGGCCGCCAGGCGGTCTGCCGCCGCCACGGTGTCGTAGGTGTCAATCAGCAGAGTGGCCCCAGGAAAATACCGTTGAAAGACCCTAAAGGCGTCGTCTTCGCTGCCCTCCAGGGTGGTAAATGCCATCACCAGGGCGTGGGCCATCGTACCCGCAGGCCTGCGCCCCAGCTGTACCGCCGCCAGCACATTAGAGGTTTCATCCAGCCCCGCGGCCAGGGCGGCCCTCGCTGCCCACAGGGCTCCCTGGGGGCTAAAGGCACGCCGGGTTCCAAACTCGAGCAGCGTGATCCCAGGCCCCACCAGATCGCGCAGGCGGGCGGCGCGGGTGGCAATCAGGGTTTGGTAGTTGAGGGTATTGAGCAGATAGGTCTCGACCAGTTGAGCCTGCCACAGCGGGGCTTCAACCCGCAGCAGCGGTTCATTGGCAAACACAGCGGTGCCTTCCGGTACCGCCCACAGTTGGCCGGTAAACCCGCCCGACTCCAGGCGCTGCCAAAACCCATCGGGAGCTTGGTCAAACAGCCCGGTCTGCCGCAGAGCCGCCAGGTGCGCCGCCGAAAAGCGGAGCTGGGTCAGGTACTCGATCGCCTGAGCCAGCCCCATGGCCACCAGATAGCCGTAGCCCTGGGGCAGGCGGCGGGTAAACAATTCAAAACTGGCCCAGCGATCGGCAATCCCTTCGCCCACGTAGCAGCTAGCCATGGTGAATTGGTACAGATCGGTCAGCAGACCATAGTCGTCAGGGGTAGCCAACAGGGCTGGATCAGTCATGGCATCAGCGCGCCCATTTTAGTTATTCATACCATAATCCCGTTATACCCCTGATTACAGCCCTGGGACTGGTCTAGCTACCATTTTGGCAGCCCTTGGCCTTGAACTAGACGGGGTGTGATGGCGGCGGCAAACGCTTCAAAATCTGTCACAGGGCTGATGTTGAGCCCCTGTCTTGCCCTCTATCGTCCATGGGTACTGGTTTAGAACAACCCTGGTTCGGCATCGGCGCTAGAGCCAGGAATCACACCTAAATGAACCAACGGCCAGCTATTGGTTCGGAGCACCGCCCTTGGAGTACCGCTGCTGGACTCTGGGCTGTCACACAAAGCGCCCAAACAGCACTGACTGAGTAAGCACAGACAACCACAACATGACTGGGAGGATAGCGATGAATCTGACCCACACGCTAGAACTGTTCGATACCCCCAAGCCCGCCCGCGTAGATTGTTCCATTACCGCCCAAGATAAAGGGCGCGTATTTTATGAGGGCACCTACTGGCCAGCCCAGCTCTATCCGGCGGTGGTCGGGGCCACCTACGCCCTAGCTCCCTCGAGCTGGGTGACGGTGATTGGTCGTCGGGGGCTGACGTTACTGGTATCTCCGCCGATCGCGGCGTCCTACGCCTGAGCAACTGGGTTGACCAACCCGGTCAACCCAATCTTTGGCGATCGCCCCGGCAAACCCGTATTTTCTGTAAAAATCCCTGGGAATTCAGCGAAAACATCTATGATTAGAGTGGTTGTACCTACTCTTTACTCCGACCACCCTTGACCTATGGATAGCCTGGCCCAAAGCCTTGTTTGGCTGGCTTGGGAATCTTACCCAGCGGCGGATAGTTCTCTGGCGGTGCCACCACCGCAGGCTGGAGGGCAGAGTAGTTTGCCTGCTCCAGTGGCGGGGCCAGCGGTGGCGATCATGGCGGGGGCGCTGATCCTTGGCAGTAGTCTAGGTTCACCAGCCTGGGCCAACACCTCCCGCTGGGGCCAGACCATCTACGTCAACACCCCCGAGGGCTATGCCCTCAATGTGCGCTGGGGGCCCGGTACTAACACCGGTATCTATCGCCGGGTGCGCCGGGGCAGCTCTCTGGAGGTCTCTGGCGCGCGCCGCAATGGCTGGGTGCAGTTGGTGGATAAGACCTGGGTAGCGGGCAACTTGGTGAGCGGATCCCCTGTGCCTGGGGCCGGGCCTACCACACCTTCAGACAATAACCTGGCAACGGTGGTCACCCCGCAAAACTTTGCCCTCAACATTCGCAATGGCCCCGGTGTCAACTACCGCATTGTGGGGCAATTTCTCAACGGTAGCCGAATTTCACTGACTGGGCGGTTCAATGGCATCTGGGCCCAGCTGCCCAATGGCACCTGGGTCGATAGCACCCACCTGCAATACCGTGGCGGCGTCCAGATTCCAACCCAGCTCCCCGCCCCTATCAATAACCCCCAGGCCGACGTAATCGAGCTGCAGCGTCTGCTGCGTCAGGCGGGCTTTTTGCCGGCCAACTTTATTGTTAATGGCATCTACGATGCAACGACTCAGGCGGCCGTACGCGAATTCCAGCGGGTCAACGGGCTGCCCGTCACCGGCACGGTGGATGCCGCCACCTGGAATAAGCTCTACCAGGTGACGGCTCCAAAACCCACCCCCACTCCTACCCCCACTCCCACTTTCAACCCCATTCCCACTCCCACCCCTACTCCCACTCCCCCCGTCACTGACAATCGCCAGAGGCGAGTGGTCACCGATGGCGAACCGACCTCTGTATTTAGTGGCCCTGGCACTGAGTTTGACTTTGTGAGAAGCGTGCCCAATGGTGCGATCGTGACCATTACCGGTCGCACTTCCGGAAACTGGTCAGAGCTGCTTGAAGGGGGTTGGATCTTTACTCTCTGGCTAGAGCCGATGTAGGCGTGTTCCAGTCCATGACTTGCCCCTACGGGGTTGGAGGTTCTGGCAGTTTGGGACTATTTAAATTTTGAAAGGCCCTAGATGAAATCCTCTGGTCGTGGCGTTGCAAGTAGTCTGTTATTTGCAATGGCAATGCCAAGCAGGCTCGGTCTACTCCCAGCCGTCCTGATTGGTGCAGCCTTTGACCTGGCTGCCTCTGCAATGGCAGAAGTTTTTCATGGTACTTCATCATAGATTTAATTCAATGGTGAGGCAATGCTCATAGACAAAAATCAGGAAAAACTGATAACCCTTGCGCTACATGGGTTTAAGTACCTCTGTGATGCTACGGAACCCCTCTCGGCCTGCCTTAACAACTTGTGACTTCATAACGTTATGTGTATAACAACACATAGACAAAGCCTGGGGCCAGCCATAGATTTTCTTGGCCGACCCCAAGTGGATCGTCTCAAGGACGATGCTCTAAAGATTCGACGGTTGACCGCTGTGGCTGACCCCAACGGATCTGGTTAATTGGGTCGGCAACGCTGAGGGAACCTTACAGTGCTTAACGAGACCGTGTTCGATGAGACCATGCCCGAGGAGATCGGGCTGAACAAGGCCACGACGTTTTCCGTGGTTTGGTCATCTGCTCAAACCGCAGTCTTGAGGCTGTTTCAGATCATAGATATACGGTTGGCCCTACTGATGGGTCTGGCGGCCTTTATGCTGGCCGTGGGGTTTGACTCGTCGGGTCACCCGGCGGCGGCGGCCGACCTGGTGACTCGCTCGTCCCCAGTGCCTGTGAAGCTTGCCTCGGCCCCCTCTAGCCCTGGGCGGGAAACAGGGGAGCCCTGGGCTAGCGAGGGTTCTCTGGCGACCTCCCGTCACCTGCGCTACGGTGGCTTGACCAGGGCCATAATTACCCACAGCCATCTCACCGATGCCCACTTCTTGACCGATCTGCCCGCCCAGCGGTAGCCGGTTTCCCTGGGGTCGCCAACTTTAGTTAGGCCTAATCTCTGGGAGTCATGACAACTGAATCATCTGACGGCGCTGAGGGCTTAAAATATTACGTTGGCTCCAGCGCTATTTAATTCCTACCCGTTGGGATCATCCCCGCTGTTGCCCGGCTCGATCGCTCTAATTTTCCTTCACGTCAATCTCTTCCTATGACCTCCTCCATTCGCTTTCTCATGTGCGCCCCCCACCACTACGAGGTGGACTATGTGATCAACCCCTGGATGGAGGGCAACATTCACCGTGCATCCCTGGCGACGGCCCAAGAGCAGTGGCAGAATCTTTACCAAATCATTGCCGATCGCGCCGATGTTGATCTGGTCAAGCCCCAGCAGGGCTGGCCTGATATGGTGTTCACCGCCAACGCCGGGCTGATCTTGGGCAATCAGGTGGTGCTGAGTCGCTTTCTCCACCCCGAACGCCAGGGCGAAGAGCCCTTCTTCAAAGACTGGTTTGAGTCCCAGGGGCACCAGGTGTTTACCCTGCCGGCAGAACTGCCCTTTGAGGGGGCTGGCGATGCCCTGCTGGATCGTGAAGGGCGCTGGCTGTGGGCAGGCTACGGCTTCCGCACCGAGCTCGATTCCCACGGGCTGGTGGCCCAGTGGCTGAATATTGAGGTGCTGTCGCTGCACCTGATGGACGAGCGCTTTTACCACCTGGATACCTGCTTTTGCCCCCTGACCGGCGGCTACCTGCTCTACTATCCCCCCGCCTTTGACGCCTACTCCAACCGGCTGATCGAGCTGCGGGTGCCCCCCGAAAAGCGCATTGCCATTGACGAGCCCGACGCCATTACCTTTGCCTGCAATGCCGTCAATATCGATCGCATTGTGATCATGAATAAGGCCAGCACCGAGCTAAAAGAGCGGATGGCGGCAGTGGGCTTTGAGGTGGTCGAAACCCCCCTCACTGAGTTTCTAAAGGCGGGGGGAGCCGCCAAATGCCTCACCCTACGTGTGACCGAGCCCCTGCACCCCGAACCCGCTCGGGAAGGGCTGCTGTCTCGCACCGTGACCATGACCGGCCACCTGCTGGACTCGGGCCTGGTCAGCCGGGCTTTGGATCTGGTGATGGAGGGCGGCGGTAGCTTCCAGGTGCTCAACTTTGACCTGGGTGCCCAGCGCCAAAGCACCTCTTCCGCCGACATTCGGGTGTCGGCCCCCAGCCATGAAATCATGGATGAAATCATGGCCCAGCTGATTGACCTGGGTGCCGTGGCCCTGCCCACAGAGCAGCAGGATGCCCGTCTGGTGACGATTACCCAGGCTGGGGTCGCCCCCGATGATTTCTACAGCTCTACGATCTACCCCACGGAGGTGCGGGTGCAGGGGCAATGGGTGCGGGTACATAACCAGCGTATGGACGGTGTCGTAGTAATAGCCGACTCCCCCGTAGCCACCTGCAAGCTGCTGCGTGACCTACAGGTGGGCGACCAGGTAATTGTTGGTTACGACGGCATTCGCAGTGTGCGCAGCACCACCGATCGCAGCCGGGTTGCCCCCCAGGCCGAAGAATTTAGCTTTATGGGTTCCGGTGTGTCCAGTGAGCGCCGGGTTGAGCTGATTGTGGAACAGGTCGCCTGGGAACTGCGCCGTCTACGCGATCAGGGCGGGCGGGTGGCCGTGGTGGCCGGCCCGGTCGTGATCCACACCGGCGGCGGCAACCACCTGTCTCGGCTGATTCGTGAGGGCTATGTGCAGGCGCTGCTGGGGGGCAATGCGATCGCCGTCCACGACATTGAGCAGGCCATGCTGGGCACCTCCCTGGGCGTCGATATGAACCAGGGCACCTCGGTGCGCGGTGGCCACCGCCATCATTTGCGAGCGATTAACTCGATTCGCCGCTGTGGCAGCATCGCCAATGCCGTTGACCAGGGCGTGTTGACCCGTGGCGTGCTGTACGAGTGTGTTAAGAACAATGTGCCCTTTTCCCTGGCGGGTTCCATTCGTGACGATGGCCCCCTGCCCGACACCAAAATGGATCTGCTTGAGGCCCAGGCCGACTACGCCCGCCTAATCGAGGGCTGCGACCTGATTCTCATGCTCTCTACCATGCTCCATGCGATCGGGGTGGGCAACATGACCCCCGCCGGGGTGAAGATGGTGTGCGTCGACATCAACCCCGCTGTGGTTACGAAGCTGGCCGATCGCGGCTCCCTGGAGTCTACCGGGGTCGTCACCGATGTGGGCCTGTTTCTCAGCCTGCTGGTGAAGCAGCTCGATCGCCTCACCCAGCGCCATGTCGTGGTCTAGGCCCGAGGCCCACCGACCTCGGCGATAGACCATACTAGCTAGGTATCCCGTAGAGGCAAACAACCATCTGCCCTGCGGGATACCTGTTTTTAAAGCTGGATTTTGGACGTTGGATTTAATATCAGCGGCTAGGGTTTGCGGCGGGGCGATCGCAGGGGGTTGCCCCCTAGCACCAGCAGCACCAGGGCCGTAGCCACCATGCCAGCGGCGGCACAAAAGGCCAGCAGCACCCCAAAGGGCATCTCGATCGACTGTAGGGTGATCAGGCGAAACGAAACCGGGGTGGCGTTTTGTACGGCAATAATGGCGATCGCAACCACCCAAACAGCGGGCACCACCGCAAACACAAGTCTAATCATGGAGCAGTCTCGTCATGGGGTCGTGATCCTAAGGGTTGCCAAGAATCAATTCCTTTAGGTAGTATAGTCAACTGGGCTATACGAGAAAAATCATGGCAAAACGGGTACAGGTAGTTCTCCGAGAAGATATTCGCAAGTTAGGGTACGACGGCGACCTGGTGGAGGTGGCCCCTGGCTATGCACGTAATTATCTTATCCCTAACGGGAAAGCCGTGCGCACCACCCCTGGCGTACTGAAGCAGGTCGAGCGGCGGCGTGAGGCTCAAAAGCAGCGGTTGCTGGAAATTAAGCAGGCGGCCGAGGCCACCAAGACGGCCCTAGACACCATTGGTATGTTCACCATTCAAAAGCCGGTGGGCGAAAACGAGGCCATTTTCGGTACCGTCACCTCCGCCGATGTAGCGGACGTGATCAAGTCCCTCGCCAGCAAAGAGGTCGACCGCCGGGATATCTCGGTGCCAGACATCAACAAGCTGGGTGAGTACCAGGCCGAGGTGAAGCTACACCCCGAGGTGACGGCCACGGTTAATCTGCGCGTGATTGCCGAATAGGCCCAATCACCCGTTTTAATCCTCCCAGAGACGGAGGGCAATGATTTGCCCTCCGTCTCTGTTTTTGGTTCAGCCCTACCCTGACGGGAATCGGCTATTCAAGATCTCGTCTGGATGGAATGATTGGCCATATATTCCAAGGATGCTTCGGCCAGGAACGCAGATCGACTTCCGCCTTGTCCACTTACGAAGCGATCAATCTTGCTTAAAACGTTCTCAGGCATTGAAATATTGATACGCTTTGTAGCTCCTGATAAATTTGACAAGTCAATATCTACAACAGCAAAAATCCCATCATCATAATCAGGATTATGTATGTGGTCTTCAGAAGGCTTTGGTGTAGGTAGTTCTTCGTCGTCGGCAAACAACGCTTCTACATGACACTCTATGGCCTCAACGCTGTTAGAAAGTGCTTGATCTAAAGTATCTCCAGCCGAAAAACACCCTGGCAAATCAGGCACAGTGACTCCATAGTCACTATTGTCATCTTTGTGAATTACAACGACATAACGCATGGTTTTCTAGGGTCATAAATGCCAGGCCTGTGAAAAGCTTCAATCAGACGGGGGCCATTTCCATCCGGCCTGCTTAAATATGCTGCGAACCGTGCCTAGAGGCAAGTCCTTTTTTGGGTGAGGGACAGTAACACGACCTGGGCGGGTTGGGTGCTTAAACTGCTGATGACTGCCCCGAACATTGACGAGAACCCAGTCATCTTTCTTTAGTCTGGAGATAATGTCTCCACTTTTCATAACTCAACGCCTATACACACTATACACACTCCCTAAGCGCTTGGGTTACTCACAGGCATTCAATATGGGACAGAAGACCGATGGGGAGCTAGCACTTAAGAGTATTCCATCGCATAGAATATCCCGATTGCAGGAACTAGACGCCTGTAGGCGAGGCCGTTTAGGCTAATCCCTGGACGAGATATGAGCAGGAACACTCTCTAACTCAGGTCCACCTGGGGAGCCAGCGAGGGCGATTCTACCAGGGTGGGGGCGATGGCGGCGATCGCTAAATCCTTATCCACCTCACTGTGGGTAGCATTCTCTGCCGCCACCGCGATCGCCTCGGGCTGGTACGCCGCCACGTCAAACCAGAAGGTAGTGCCGATGCCCACTTCGCTCACTAGGTGCACTTCGCTGCTGTGCTTTTCGATAATGTTTTTGACAATGGAGAGGCCTAGGCCCGTGCCCTCCAGGGTATGGACCCGATTTTCGACCCGGAAGAAGCGATCGAAGATGGCCTGTTGATCCTCTGGGGCAATGCCAATGCCCGTGTCCGAGATTTCTATGCGAACGTAGCTCTCCTCGTTGGGGTCATTCCCGCAGGGAAGAATCTGGTGGGCTCGCAGCATGACCTGGCCACCGGGCTCGGTGAACTTCAGGGCATTGCCTACCAGATTGCTAAACACTTGGAGCAGCAGATCGTAGTTGCCAATCACCGCCGGTAGATTGGGTTCGACATCGTGGAGTAACTCGACTTTTTTATCTCTGGCATTCAGGCGATGGGTGCGCAGGGTCTGCTCAATGGGCTGAATGATATCTACTGCTTCGAGCTGGTACTGGCGGCTCGACTCTAGACGCGACAGATCCAGAACATCGTTGACCAGGCGAGTAAGGCGATCGGTTTCATGGTTGGCGGTTTCGAGAAATTCTTTGCGCTCGCCATCGCTCAGGTCTTCGCCATACTCGTGCAGGGTTTCAATAAATGACTTGATATTGAACAGCGGCGTGCGCAGCTCGTGGGAGACATTGCTAATAAACTGGGCCTTAGCCTCGTTGAGAGCCGCCTCGCGGGTAATATCCTGCACGGTGATGGCCAGTCCCTTGACATTCTCCTTCGCCTGATCGAGCACGGTGTTGAGCAAAATGCGCAGGGTGCGGTTGACGGGATCGGTCAGGGGCACCCGAAACTCCATGGCCTCGGCCTCGCCTTTGACCGCTTGAAACAGGGGCCGGGTCAACTGCACCCGCACTGGAGCGGGGAAATGCTCCAGGATGTTTTTTCCATCTAGGATCTGGTTATCCCAACCGAAGATGCGGCGGGCTGTGGGGTTAACCAGCACCGCATGCATGTCGCTATCGAGCAAAATGGCCCCATCGGCAATGGTCGAAACCAGGGTCTCGAGCTTGGCTTTTTCAGCGGTTAGCTCCTCGATATTTTGCTCTTCGTAGCGCTCTAGGCGCTCGGCCATGTCGTTGAAGCTATAGATCAATTCCCCCAGTTCGCCTCCCAGGGGTAGGTCAACCCGCTGCTTAAAGTTGCCATCGGCGATATTTCTGACCCCCAACAGCAGCTCTTTAATCGGCTGGGTAATGGTCAGGGCATTGAACACCGCTCCCAAAATCACCATCACCCAGATGGAGACAAACACGGCAATGGTGACATCCCGCGTCAGATTGGAGGAGGCCACAACGGTGGGATTTGGGTTAATGCCCAGGGCCAAGACGCCCAAATAGGTGCCGTTGTAGTTCAGGGGCACAAATACGTCGGTGACCTCGCCCGCAGGGGTGAGGTGCTGGCGAACTAAGGGGCGATCGGTGTTTTGGGCATAGCCCTCGGGCAGCTGCATGCGCCGCCGCAGGGTGAGAGAACTTTGTACCGCCGCTTCGGAGAAGGGAATGCCAAAGAAGATATCGCCGTTTTCGTCGGCATACAGCATATAACGCACGCTAGAGGTGCTCTGGTAAAAGCTGTAGGAAAATCGGGCTAGCTCGGTGCGATCGGCTGTATCGACCAGAGGGGCAACGTTGGCCGCCAGCAGTAGCCCCAGGTCGCGGGCAAAACGGGTGTCGTTGAGGCGGGCATCCATTTGGATGGTGTTGACGGCCCAAAAGGTGAGGGCACTGGTGATCAGCGACACCACCAGCGTAGCCCCGGCCATGAGCCGGGTTTGGAGGGTGAAATCGCCCCACCAGAGCAGGAAGATATTGCGAATTTTAGCCAGGAGCCTAATCAAAAGTATGCTGAATGCCAGATGTTAAATGCAGACTTTATTCTGGCATGTTCTTCACATCTTAGTCGTCAAACAGGGTTTCAAACTCGTGGCGGAGGCTGTCGTAGTTGACAACACGGGCCACGATCAGGTTTTGGTCTCCCTGGGCGATCGCCAATTGCTGCTTCCAGTGGCGAATGTCAGTGTCTTGGCTCAACCAAAAGGCAACAATGGTGCCTACGATCGCATCCCAATCCCAGTCGGGTTTGCGGTGCACAGCTTCGGTCGCTTCGATAAAGGCATCAAGGGTGCAGCAGTAGCTGCCCAAAAAGGCCTGGCTGCGCTTGCGCGTGGTCTCAACCCGCTGCTGGTGCTGAAAGAATTGCAGCACCGGGGCAATGCCAATGATGTCAAAGCTGTAGCTCATGGCTAGTACAGATGAAGCAAGTTAGACCATATTGTAGGCAGTTCTCCCCCAAGAGTTGTTCTTGGGCAACGGTTTTGGCATGATTTGGGTGATTTGGGGTATCAGTTCAACCGCCAGCCAGGGTCAAATCGCGTCAGTGACCCCCATCACACCTGGCTAAAACCTCAAGCGCAGCCCAGTTCCCATCCAGCTTCGATAAAGATGCCGGGAATAAGCATGACACCGCTCCGCCCCTAGGGCATTCTGAATACATAAAGCAAGACGAGCTTCACGCGAGCTATAGCAAACGTTCTATACAAAGTAACCCCCGCAGCCAAGGCCGCGGGGGTTATTTGATCCTAATAGTCATCCTGCGACGCAACCCAGAGGTTGGCTCGGTCCAGGGCAACGGGATGCCTACTGGCCGCTGCTCACGCAGGTCAATACCCCTTCTTTTTGACCCGCATTGCCGCTCATGGTGCGCACCGTCATCGATGGCTCAAAGCCCGGATAGCAGCGAGCCAATACCGTATCGCTGCTACGAGTCACGTACAGAACGCTGACGGGATTGCCATTGAGAATAGCCGGTACCAAGCGCGGTGCCTCGGCGGCGGTCGATAGCGCCGGGGCGGGCCGCAGCAGGCTCAGGCCCACCAAGACCAGCGCAGTCACCATGGCGATCATGACCGAAACCCTAGGAAATAGCTGACGCATTGTTGAAGTCTCCATACGTTTCCCTAGGCCTAATCTACCATCCCAGAGGACTACCTCAAGGGAGGCCCTGGGGCCTCGGTCAGGAGTCAGGAGCCAGAAGCCAGCATTAAGCTCTTGCCTAACTTCTGACTCCTGACTCACTAGAGAGGCTATCGAATGGCTAATCCCTAGAACGTCGGTACAGAAACCCGGTTTCTCGGCCAGAATGCAAGTCATATCGTTAGCGCAGCGACGAAGAAACCGGGTTTTTAGCCATACTATACCGGTGCTCTAGGTACCCATGGTCCAGGAGTTGATATAGATCTCCTGCTCGGGGGTGAGGCTATCGACTTCAATACCCATGGCCACTAGCTTCAGCCGGGCGATCTCCTTATCTACCGCTTCGGGGATGGAGTGCAGGCCGGGGGCCAGAGCGCCCTGATTCTTCACCAGGTACTCGCAGGCTAGGGCTTGGTTAGCAAAGCTCATGTCCATGACCGCGCTGGGGTGGCCTTCGGCGGCGGCCAGGTTGACCAGGCGGCCTTCGCCCAGCACGATCACCGACTTGCCGTTGGTGAGGTGGTACTGCTGGGTGAAGTTGCGCACCTGCTTCACTTCGGTGGCCATCGCACCTAGGGCTGCTAGGTCGATTTCAATGTCGAAGTGGCCCGAGTTACAGACCATTGCCCCATCTTTCATCGCCTCGAAGTGCTCGCGGCGAATGACGTGCTTGTTGCCGGTCACGGTAATAAATAGGTCGCCCACGATCGCAGCCTGGGCCATGGGCATTACCCGGTAGCCATCCATCACCGCTTCGATCGCCCGCACCGGGTCGATCTCAGTGACAATCACGTTGGCTCCCATGCCGCTGGCCCGCATGGCGGTGCCTTTGCCGCACCAGCCGTAGCCTGCCACCACAATGGTTTTACCCGCCAGCAGGACGTTGGTAGCGCGAATAATGCCGTCGAGGGTTGACTGGCCGGTGCCATAGCGGTTGTCAAAAAAGTGCTTGGTGTCGGCATCGTTGACGTTCATGGCGGGGAAACTGAGCACCCCATCTTTGAACATCGCCTTGAGACGAACGATGCCGGTGGTGGTTTCTTCCGTGGTGCCAATGATGTCGGCCAGCTGGGCCTGGCGCTCTTGCACCAGGGTCGCGACTACGTCGCTGCCGTCATCAATAATGATGTTGGGACGATGGTCGAGGGCAGTTTCGACATGGCGATGGTAGGTGGCGCTGTCTTCACCTCTGAGGGCAAAGACGGGAATGCCGTAGTCGGCCACCAGGCTGGCGGCAACGTCATCCTGGGTAGATAGGGGGTTGCTGGCAATCAGCACCGCATCGGCCCCGGCGTTCTTGAGGGCGATCGCCAGGTGGGCGGTCTCGGTAGTGACGTGGCAGCAGGCCGAAATGCGAATGCCCGCCAGGGGCTTTTCTTGGGCAAAGCGGTCTTGAATTTGGCGCAGTACCGGCATTTCGCGCCCGGCCCACTCGATGCGCTGCTTGCCCTGGGCTGCCAGGGAAATGTCTTTGACGTCGTACTTAAACTGGAGTGTGGTGGTCATAGTTTAGGGATTAACCGTAATGAATTGTCGGTCGCGTTTGGGTCGTCTTGGGGTTGTTTTGGGGTCAGGTTTTCTAGCTTAACGGAATTTCATCCAGGGTACTGTCCCGATCGCACCTCCCCACAAAACTGCTGAGCGGCGTCAATGGCCTGCTGGCGCAGGTTGGTGTAGACCTTGGCAAAGGGCGGCTGCCAGGCCGATAGCCCCAGTACATCTGCTGTGACCAGCACCTGGCCATCGCAGTGCACCCCAGCCCCAATGCCAATGGTGGGAATGACCAATGCCTTAGTAATATCGCGGGCCAGGTCGGCGGGGATGTGCTCGAGCACGATGGCAAAGGCCCCGGCCTGCTCTAGGTCTTGAGCCTCGGAGAGAATGCGATCGGCCTCTTTTTCTGTTTTGCCCTGCTTGCGAAAGCCGCCAAACTGGTTCACCGACTGGGGCGTCAGCCCCACATGCCCCATCACCGGAATGCCCCACTGCACCAGGCGATGCACGGTTTCAAGCACGCCCTCGTGCCCCCCTTCCAGCTTCACCGCCTGGGCCCCGGCTTCCTTCAGCATGCGCCCAGCGGTGCGAATGGCCTCCTCAATACTGATCTGGTAGCTGAGAAACGGCAGATCCACCACCATCAGGGCATTTTTTACCCCCCGCCGCACTGCCTTGGCGCAGATCAGCATGTCCTCTAGGGTCAGGGGCAGGGTGGTGTCGTAGCCCAGGGACACCATGGCCAGGGAATCGCCCACCAAGACAATGTCAGCCCCGGCAGCATCGACAATTTGGGCCGACATCACATCCCAGGCGGTGAGCACGGCGAGGGGCTGGGCGGGTGCGCCGGTCTGCTTCCACCGCAAGATTTTATCAACGCTGACGGCCATGGCTATGCCTACAAAAGGGGTCTGGTTGCCAGAATAACAAACTGCGCTACCCCTCCTAGGCGTCGCTGGGTTCATCCTCTAGCAGAGGCACGGGGGCATACTCGGTGGCCCGCTCGGTGGGCATGCGCTTGAGTAGGTCAAATTCCACCAATTTGTCGAGGCTGGGGAGAATCTCGTTAAAGGTTTCGACCTTGAGTTGCTCTAGCTCGTCGAGGGTGATGCTGTCGTCGGAGATGGTGCCCTTCTCTAGCACCAGGTCGAGCAGGTAGTAGTCTTGGGGCGTGAGGCCGGTCTGGCCGCGCAGTTGCTCGCGGGCGTGGGCCAGACCCACTTGTAGGGTAGCGTCGTCAATCAGGGGTGCGCCCAGCTCGGCGGCCTTGAGCAAAATGTAGTTGCCGTAGCGGTTCAGCCAGCGGGGCACCCCCTGGGCCACGTCGCACAGGGCGCGGGCGGTCTCAGGGGTAAAGGGATGCACCGCCGCTGGATTGCTGGGGTCAGGGTTGGGGATGGGGCGACGGCGGGCGCTGTTGAGGTATTTGACCAGCATGGCGTAGCTGGTGTCGGGGTCGAGGGGGTCGAGCTTGAGGGGCAGGTCAAACAGGCCGCGATCGCTGATCAGATAATCTTGGGTGATGCCGCTGGGGTGGCCGGTGAGGAAAAACCAGGCCCGGCCCTTGAGCAGCCCCTGGGCGTTGAGCAGGAGCTGGCGGGCGCGGGCGGGGCCTTGCTTGTCTAAGTCGTCGATGGCGATGATCACCCGCTGGTGCTTTTGCAGGGCGCGATCGAGCAGGTCTTCAAAGCTGAGGGTAGGGAACTGGGGCGCTTCGGGGGCCACGGTAGACTCTTCGACGGTGCCC
>JAIXUR010000588.1 GCA_027483425.1 Cyanobacteriota bacterium
GCGATTTTGTGCCGGGTAAGCCAAATCTGCTGGCCCACGCGGTGCTGGGGTTCTTTCGCAATGGGGGCACACGCTGCTACGTGGTCACAGTTGCCAGCGACACCGAAACCGCCGTTGGGCCAGCCCTGGAGCAGTTTGAGGCGATCGATGAAATTGCGATCGTGGCGGCTCCAGGATTGCAGGAGACCCGTAAGTACATTGCGGACAATTGTGCTCTCCTGGGCGATCGCGTTGCCATCCTCGACAGCCCTCCCAGCGTTAACCTCAGCGCTACCGATGCCAAGACCCTGCTCCAGCCCTTTACCTCCGACTACGCTGCGCTGTACTTTCCCTGGCTGCTGGTGTTTGACCCGGCAGCGGCAGACCCAAAGGTGCCGATCGCGGTGCCCCCCTGTGGTCACCTGGCCGGGATCTACGCCCGGGTCGATAACCAGCGCGGTGTGTTCAAAGCTCCCGCCAACGAAATAGTGGTTGGCGCTACCGGGCTGGCGCAACCCATCAGCAAGCGAAATCAAGACGCCTTGAACGAAAAAGGCATCAACTGCATTCGCAATTTCAACGGCGACATTCGGGTATGGGGGGCGCGCACCCTGGGCGGCGATGGCAATGGCCAGTTCAAGTACATCAGCACGCGGCGGCTGTTTAACTACCTCAAAGAATCCATCGACGAAGGCACCCAGTGGACCGTGTTTGAGCCCAACTCGCCGGAGCTGTGGGCCAGGATTCGCCGCAGCGTGACGGCCTTTTTGACGGTGGTATGGCGCAGTGGCGCACTGTTTGGCAGCACCCCTGAGGAGGCCTTTTACATTAAATGCGATGCCGAAAATAACCCCCCCGACCAACGGGAACTGGGGTTGGTGGTCGTTGATATTGGCGTGGCGATCGTCACACCCGCTGAGTTTGTGGTCTTCCGGCTCAGCCAGCGGCAAGACGGACAGTAGAGGGAACCTGCTATGACGACGGTTCAGACTTACCCCACCCCCGGCCTTTACTGGGAAGACCGATTCTCGTCCCCGGTTCCCGAGTTTTTGACGGGGGTGCCGGTCTTTTTGGGCTTTGCCGAGCAGGGCGAGGTGGCTTGCCCCCAGTTGCTGACCCTATGGCCCCAGTACGCCGAGCGGTTTGGTCCGGTGGGGATCAGTGCATTGCCCGACGCGGTGCAGGGCTTTTTTGGCAATGGCGGTCGGGCCGCCTACATCGTGCGTCTGCGCCATCTGGTGCCCCTGGAGGTGGCGCTGGCAGAGGGGTTAGAGGCGATCGCCAACCTAGACACGGTCGATCTGGTGTGCGCCCCCGACCTAGCCGATCTCAGCGCCGACGCTCCGCAGTTGCTTCGTTTACAGGAGGAGATTTTGGCCCACTGCGAGGCCATGGGCGATCGCTTTGCAATTTTAGACGCGCCCCACGGGGCCACCCTCGCCACCGTACAGGCCCAGCAGCAGCACCTCTCCCGCCATCCGGGCAGCCGCAATGGCGCTCTGTACTACCCCTGGGTGCAGGTGCAGCGTCTCAACCCCGACCTAAAGGGGAAGGCGCTGCCCCCCTGCGGGCATATCGCGGGCCTCTACGCCCAGAGTGATGGAGAGACGGGGGTGCACAAGGCCCCCGCCAATGTGGCCCTCAACGGCATCTTTGATTTGAGCGCGGCGGTCTCTACTGCTGACCAGCATTGGCTTAACCCGCCGTCTCTGGGGGCGGGGGTCAACTGCCTGCGGGTACTGCCGGGGCGAGGCATTCGGGTGTGGGGTGCTCGCACCCTGAGCCCGGAGGTGGCCTGGCGCTACGTGAACGTGCGGCGGCTGTTTCTCATGGTGGGGCGCTGGGTCGATCGCAACCTGGCCCAGTTCACCTTTGAACCCAACGACCTGATGCTGTGGATTCGCATTGAGCGCGAGCTGACCGCCTACCTGGAGTCGCTGCTGGCCCAGGGCATGCTCCAGGGCAACTCGCCCGAGGAGGCGTTCTTTATCAGGTGTGATGACGAAATTAACACCCCAGAGGTGCGCGATCGCGGCCTGGTGATCACCGACCTTGGTCTGGCCCCCACGGTGCCCAGTGAGTTCATCGTAGTGCGGCTGATCCAGGGCGAAACCGGCGTCACCCTGGTATAGCTGCCGCGTCGATTGTGTTTAACCCCCTACCCTCCCAACCCTTACCGGAGAAAGACCTATGCCCGCCAGCAACGCCCACAACCCCGACCCCTACCAGGGCTATAACTTCTTTGTCGAGTGGAACAGCATTATTCACGCCGGGTTTCGGCAATGCTCAGGCCTGAGCGCCTCCCAGGGCTCAGGGGAATATCGCGAGGGTACCGACCCGCCCACCATGCGTAAGCTGCCGGGGCTCAACACCTACAGCAACATCACCCTCCAGCGCGGCATTACCAACAACAAGGAGCTGTGGAGCTGGCGCGAAAACGTCATGAAGGGCAACCCCGATCGCCGCGATATTTCCATTGTGCTGATGGATCAGACCGGGCAGGAAAAAATTCGCTGGAATTTGACCAACTGCTGGCCCGTCACCTGGACGGCCCCCGACTTTGATGCCACCACCGACGGCGCCGCGATTGAAACCTTTGAACTGGTACACGAAGGCATCACTATCGACACCTGGACGTGAAGATGGCCAGTGATCAATAGCCCCTAGGGTACGTCATCCCCCTATCCCTCCCATCCAGGGCAGACCCACCCATCTCCCCCTACCCACCCACCCACCCCATCCCCATGCTTCCCACCGAATTCCCCTTCATGCTGCCCCAGGGCTACCTCGACGCCGAGGGCACCCTCCACCGCGAGGGCACCATGCGCCTGGCCACCGCCTACGACGAAATTGCGCCATTGCGGGATCCACGGGTGCAGAGCAATCCGGGCTATCTCGTCATTATTTTGCTGGCGCGGGTGATTACTCAGCTGGGGGAGTTGCCGTCCCTTAACCC
>JAIXUR010000013.1 GCA_027483425.1 Cyanobacteriota bacterium
GGTGAGGTGAGACATTTCCTCGCCAAAGCGGGTCAGTTCAGGGGTCATAGGTAATTAATTAATAGAGTGGATGGGTCGGTGGGTGGATGGGTCGGCGGCTGCCCTGGAATGTGTGCACCTAGACTCATTGGGACTAGATCACTATAATAGCCTCGCCTCAGGCCTAGCCACAGCCATTATAAATTCAAACAGTATATTTAGATACAAATATGCCGAGCGACAACAACCGGTTGCCCATGAATCCAAGCGCCCTGAGCTACTCTGGTTCAGTCGCGGCGATCGCGGTCCCGTCGTTTTCTTTGGTTCAAATGCACTACTTGGAAATGCTCGAGAGCCCTGAGGCTCAAAGACTTGGAGAAACTATCCGGAACAAACCTTTACTCTCCGTATTCTTTAGTAGGGAAGCTGTCGATGGCGACAGACCTTCGTAAGCGCTAGGATACTAGATGGGGCTTGACATAATTGCCCCATGGGAGTTGCCTTAGTTGGGTGCACAGAAGCACATTAGGAAGTAGAGAAATAAGATGCTAGCTCAGAGTTGGATCAAGGTATGTGGAATTGCTGCAACCTGCGCATTGCTCTATGGCGGTGTAGTGTTCATGGGTCAAATAGCTCCAGGTGGCATCCAGGGCTCTTTGGCTGACATTAGCCAACCTACCCATCAGTGCGACCCGGTGAATGATTTATCTGGTTGCAGCCCTTCATAAGATATAGTCTGAGCTGCTCTTTGGCTTTTTAAACAACCTCTTAGTCATAGCTGAGAGTCTTGGATATTAATGTTCGTCCTGAATCGGTCGAGCCAAGTGATTGTTTCGGAGTGACTCCTTCACGATAGGGTTCTTTAGGCAATAGGCACGGATATCTTTCTCATCCTTATTTCTAAAGGATTTATCGCTGTCTGACTCTTCTAAGGCCAGGTACTTATCCGCTGACAAGCATCCCTTCGCAACCAGCTTTTGCAGAGGATTATCCTGAAATTTATTGGGTATAGTCCAGATTAGAACTTGAGCATCAAATCCAGCCGATGCCAGCATGGTTGAATCAATTGGATTAAAAATAACTTTGGCGACCTGGCGTTCATGGCGTTTAAGGGAAGATATCATTCTGCCCGTGCTCACATTCCAGAATTTGATCGTGCCATCTTCATGGCTAGACACTAGCAGTTGGCCATCTTTGCTATAGTCTACCCGAGTGATGCGGTTCCTATTGTTATTTTCAGCTTCGCCATTATGACTACTTAGAGTTTTAATGAGATGACCCTCTATATCCCAAATCTTGATCTGGCCATCTTCACCACCCGAAGCAAACTCGTTGGAATTGGCAGGGTTAATCACAACCGTCAAGATGCCCTCTGTATGAGAACCTTGGGTTGATGCATCTATGGTAGACACTGGACTCAGAGAGACTTGCAAGGTCTGCTCATCAACCTTAACTTCGTATACATCAATCTGTCCACTCCCCGATCTATGACTTGTAGCCAAAGCGTTTTCAGCTAATCTAGGCGATGTGGAAACGACCAAATACTTTCCCTCTCGACTAAAGTCTAGGCTTGTAACACCATAATCTTGACCTACCATCTCTTGATGGCCCAAAAGCATGCCCTGGGTATCCCAAAACCGCACCGTACCGTCAACGCTTCCAGCGGCAATGATTTGACTATTAGGATGAAATCTGACGACAGCTATTTCCGGTGACGTTGTGTTACCCGCATTAGACGTACCTGAATTTGTATTTTTCCACTGTTTGTAGGGCTTCTTTTCTACTTGGTTGGTCTGGGAGCCTGAAGGTTGATATTGATCAACCGGATGTTTCCATAGAGTAATATTCCCGCCAGCATCTCCTGCCGCGAGGAGGTCGCCATTGGGGCTGTAATGCACCGATAAGATATCTAATGGCTTTTGTTCACTGACGCTGACCCTGCCCAAGAGCTTGTAATCTTGCAGCCTCCACAGGCTGATTCGGCCCCGACCGCTGGCCGCCAGCACCTTCCCGTCGGGATGAAAGCTGACATCGTATAGACGATTCTCATGCTTCAGCGGCCTAACATCATTATTAATTTGCCAAAGTCGAATGGTGCCATCACGACTTGAGGAAGCCAAATAGCTTCTACCATATTGACCCCCTCTCTCCGGTGAGAAAGCTAGATTTAACACCTCATCCTCATGCCCGCTCATAACGTCTAGCAACGTACCATCTTCCGTTAGCCAGAGCCGAATGGTATCGTCAGCACTTGCAGAGGCCAAATAGTTGCCATTGGCGCTAAATTGAATCCTAGTGATGCTGCCTTGATGCCCTAGCAACGCAATCGGTTTGGGAAATCCCTCCTCAGGATCATCATCGCTGCCATTGAGTGCTCTATTCAAATCCTCCGGTCGCCAAAGGTTGATAATGCCTTCTGTATCTGCTGAAATGAGCCGCCGCTCAAATGGGTGGAACAAAACATGGACATATCCTTCCCTGTGGCCGGGTAGATCCACGACGTTACCCGTGTCTCGATTCCATACTTTGAGTAGACCATTGTCACCGCCGATCGCCACCAGTTTCCCATCAAAACTAAAGCGAGTGTCATACACTAGATCATCTATTTCTAGACTATCGATCGGGGTAGGAATTGCGGCCTCTGATTTTTCTTCAAGCGGCCAAATTTTGACCTGGCCGCTAGTATCTGCGGATACTAAAACCCGATCTTTAGGACTAAAATCAAGACCAAACACAGGCCCATTGTGGGGCAGCTTCTTCATGAACTGAAAAGGCTCCGGGCCGGAACTCCGTTTCCAAAGGTAAACGTTTCCGTCAAAACTTGACGCCGCGATATACTGGCTGCCGGGACTGATGCTTAGTCTAACGATCCGCTCGGATGGACCATTGGGCAATGTTCTGATCCATTGGCACGGGCTATCTTGATCGGTTGCGCTATCTGCTCGAGAGGTCTCAGATACTACCCGATAGCGGCTGGAGACCGTTGGCCTACAACTCCATAGATTAATGACCCCATCGGCATCACCGGAAACAAAAAAATCTCCATCTGAGCTATATTCAACTGCCAACACTTCATTTTCATGTTTGGTTAGGGGTGGCATGAGAGAGCCGGAAAAATTCCAGACTCGAACGGTTGTGTCTTGTCCCGTAGAAATAATAAACTCCCCATCGGGACTAAAGGCGACGCTGTAAGCAGCCCGCTCATGCCCATCCAATCGGTTCAACTCCCGAGCAATGAGGGTTTCTTGGTGGAGGGCCGTTCTGGCGTCAAGTTGCAGGTCAGCGCTGATTGGGGCCAATAAAAAATTTCGCTCCAGGCTTTTAGAGGCTTGCAGTGCTGTCAGTACTCCATCCAACCCAGACTTATCCCTGAGCGAAGCTACCAGGGCTTCAATTTCGCCTAAAAGTGCGCGGCTATAGCCTATGGTCAAGCCCACTACCGCTATCATAAGCGCCATCCCCAGGGCTTCCAGCGATCGCTTTACCGCTAGCTCTCGGCCCAGGGCAATCTGGCTTTCAGCCATGTAGTCCAATTGCAGGTTATGTAAAGCCTGCAAAGTGGTGGCACCATTTGATTTTTTGTGGCGCGTTTGCTGCCATTTTTTAAACTCACGATACTGTTCTTGCTTGAGTAGTAAATACTGCTGCCGTCCGTGATTTGACCAGTCGTAGGCTTGGCTATAGAGGCGATTATAAATTTTGACATCCCTCAGATCCGTCGCTATGGCTTTTACCAGCTGCCCTGTTGCCTCCGGGAAAGACTGGCGTTCAAAAGATATATAGTTGATCGCTGAAAGACCGGCTCTTTTCAGGCTTTCATGCTCAAAATCATGGTGGGCGCAGATGGGAATAACTCGGCGTCCATGGCGGCGGGCCTGCTGTAGTTCCCACCCGCAGGGTTCTGAAGATAGAGAATGGGAGCTAATGACAAATACGAATGTGTGAGCCGCACGAATGCCCTCTGCTACCTCCTTTTTCCAGTTGGTGGCAATGGGGATATTGTCATGGTCTACCCAAATGCCAAGCTCAGCTCGCTTGAGAGCAGCACCTAGATCTTTGACAAAACTGCGATCTAGGCTGGAGTAGGAAATGAAAATATCAGGAATCTTCCCCTGAAAATAGTCAGTGCGCTGATTGGCCTGTTTCTGGCTGACTGCAAGAAATTCCTCCTGTTCTGGAGTGATGAGCAGGCCCAGACTAGGATGCTTTTTTAGCCAATCTACCCGCGCTAAACTAGCTTCAATATCCCCCAGGGAGAGCAGAAATTTTAGCTCGTGGCTTTGCCTCTGCCATTCCATCGCCCGTGCTTGTAGTCTCACATAGGTGAGGCTATTAACCATAATCTTGGCTAGCTCCTCGAGCACATCGCTGCTTCCTACAGCTACGGGCAACCATTTCAGATCGCTTAGATCCGTTTTGCCTAAGGTTTCAGCCTCAATGGGCTGTCGAGTAATAATAAAGATTAGTTTATTGAGATCTATGGCTTGATCCAGCTCATCCTTGAGGTCTAAAGGAATTACCCTAGCATCGGCCAAAACCATGACAAGCGCATCACTTTGGTGAATGCCTTGGTAGGGATCCTCGACTTGCGGGCTGTTAATTAGTGTCTCTAAATCTCCCTGCCAAGGCGTAAAGCCTTCCTCTCGAATGGCTTTGTCTAGTCCAAGCATGATGGGGACAGTTTCAGCCGTGTAGGCCAGGAATATATCGTAGTGGCTAGGTGCCGACACCTGTTGGAACAAATCAGGCTTTGGCAGTTGGTAGCCAATGGAGAAGCTACTGCTGCCTCGATGGCTTGAATTGACCTCGGTTGGGGGCATAGCCTTGAGTAATAAAACGTCCAGTGCCTAATAAGACTACAGAAGAACAGCACCGCACTCCGGATGTTGCCGCTTGACTGAGTCCATACCGGAGTGCAGTGGAGCCTGAAGCAAGTCTACAAGCTTAGGTAAAGTCTTGTGAGATAGGCATTTTGCCTGTCCCACCGGGGTAGGCGTCTCGCCTTACCCCCCAAAGCCATGCATACTCCTGTGTATGTAAACAGGTCTGTGGCTATGTGTCTGAACGGAGTATCTCCTGCTGCTACTAGCCCTAGGACGGCTGTAAAGGCCTTGAGGTATGGGTTACCTTGACTCGCTTTCATAGTGTAAAGTCCCATGTCTGCGGCTTTTCAAGCCTCCCTCTCAGCTTGGCTGGGGCCTGTATCTGATCAAACCTTTATGGAGGCAGGAGTGCCTGGGAGAGCTAGAGTGACTATAATGCCTGTTATGAATTTATGGCTTTGTGGCACCCTAGAGGGTGTTGAGGGCTAACGGCTGGTAGATAGAGTCTTGGGATGCCTCCCGGACAAGGTGCACTGCATACTCTTTATAGTTGAGATACTTTAGTTTACTTAATTGCGTGGCCGCAGCATGCTATACACCTTTGCCACCGAAATGATCGACCTCCACTTTCACAATGGGAACAGCGCTCAGGCGTTATCGCTCTCATCCGATGACACTAGCGGTCAGGCGCTAGAGCTGATGGGGTTAGTCGTTCGGCCTGCTCTGGTGATTATTGGCGGTGCGGCGCTCATGACGCCTGAGAGCCTAAAGCAGTTGCAGACCGTCTTTGACCAGGTGTTGGCACCCCTAGCCCAAGACCTGGGGTTGACGGTGCTGGATGGGGGCACCGACGCCGGCGTGATTCATATGATGGGCAAAGCCCGAGAGAATATTGGCGGCAGCTTTCCCTTGATTGGGGTGGTACCCCAGGGCAAGACTCGGCTACCAAGCGATCATCCCCCGGTTTCCGATGACTCACGCCACGACCTTGAACCCAACCACACTAACTTCTTTCTAATCCCAGGCGATAAATGGGGGAGTGAGTCACCCTGGTTGGCTGAGTTTGCCTCTCGAATTTCCGGTGATCACCCTTCGTTAACTGTTTTGATCAACGGTGGTCAGGTTGCCCTGACCGATTTGAAAGAAAACCTGGCTACGGATAGGCCAGTCGTTGCGCTGTCGGGCAGCGGCCGTTTGGCGGACACTATTGCGGCCGCAATGGTGGGTACCCAGGCTGAAACTGACTCCCCCATTGACCCCCACATTCTAGAGTTGACCCAGCGCTATCAGCCCAGCGGCAAGCTTGGTTTAATCGACATGGCGATGCCGACTGAGCAAATGCGCGATCGCCTCCAGCAGTATTTTATTCCCACCCCTTGACCTGACTCACCGTGTCCAATTCCCCCCCCGATTCTCAGGATTCTCTACCCGGCCACGACATCCCTGCTCCAGAACAAAACGTCGCGTCCGTCAGCCTGCTGAACAACGCCTGGGAGCGGCAGCGGGTCTACAGCAAAAATGCGACCAGTGCCCAGGATCGGTTCTTGGCCGTTGAACGTTTGCTGACGCTCTTGGCTTTACTCGTGGTGGTGTTGGCCGTAGCCCAGCCGGTGGTGCTGAGCCGGATCGGCTCAGATGCTTCTACCACCGATCGCATGCCTCTAGATTTGCTGTTTAGCCCCAATCCGGCTGATCGGCACGTATTACTCGGGAGTCTAAATCTGCTGTTGATCATCATCCCGATTACAATGGCGGCCCTGCGAGCCTTTGCCGTTAAGTTTAGCCGGGGCAACAGTTGGTTATTACTGCGGGGTAGCGCCGAAGCCATCAAAATGGAGATTTTTTGCTTTCGGACCCAGGTTAAGCAGTATCAATCTAACCGCAATACAGAGCTAGCCGCAAAAATTCAGTTGATTAGCGAACGGCTCAAGGGCAGCGTGGTGCACCAACGGGCCTTGTTTCCCTACGAAGATCAGACTGAGACGAAGATACGTTTGGGGCTGCTGCTCCGATTGGTCAAGCACCTCGGGATCTGGATCAATCGCTTGATTACCAGCGTTTGGGAGTTTTTGTTTGGGTTTAAAGAAGAGGTCAAAAGTCTGCCCCAAGATCCCGATCGCAATGCCGACCTGGATCCCGATGGCTATATCAAGTACCGCCTAGAAGGACAGTTTGACTGGTATCGACGCAAAGCTCGCAGCCAAGATCGCCAGCATCAAATCCTGCAGACCAGTGTTTATGCCTTTGGCGGCATTGGCACCCTATTGGCGGCGATCGGCTTCCAGAGCTGGGTCGCGGTCACCGCGACCCTAGCGGCGGCCTTGGTTAACTACTTGGAGTATCGTCGGGTAGAAGCCACCCTGATGGGCTACAATCAGGCCGCAGATACCCTCTACGATATTCGTACCTGGTGGCTCTCCCTACCCGAGGCTGACAAGGCCAACTTCAAGAACTTTGAAAAGCTGGTGGTCAACACCGAAGAAACTATCCGCAGCGAGCACAACAGCTGGCTCCAGGATATGCAGGATCGCCTGGCCAACCTCTACGATGCTGACAGCAAAGGCGATGCACCTGCGGCTGATGGTAAGCCTGCCGATGGCTCTGGCCCCGGCCCTGCGTCTAGTCCTGAAACTAAGCCCGGTTTACCCAAGCCTGCGGCTTTATCCCCAGATCCAGAGGCCGTGTCTGGCCAGGACGTATCCGTGAAGGAACCCGACAGCGCTGTCGAACCCAGCCTTCCATAAAGCCAGTTTCCTACCAGCCGAAAGCTGACAGCGGCACAACGTCTTGCTTGTGAGCGCCTTCACCCTCGGTGCTGGACTCAGCCCGACGCGACTCGGCGCAAAACGAGGCGGTGCTAAACCCGCCAAATCGCTTGACCACACTGGTGCGCAGCCGCAGATTGGGGTTGGCAAACCAAAAGCGCTCGATGGAACTCATGGTGTCGTACTCGGTGATGAGTAGTAGCCCATCCTCGCTATCGATCTCGTAGCGGCCAATCACCGGCACAATTTCGGCATAGCCCCGCTCCCGCAGGAGCTGGCCACCGCTGGAGCCGTCGGCATCGGGCACCAGGGCAAACACCGTGCTGCCCTCATGGTTCTCATCGTCTTTATCCCAGTCCATGGCCCCATGCCAGGTGACGTAGGCCCCGCCCACCGCCAGGGCCGGGTCGACGTCATGGAGTTGGCAAATTTCCACCACGCTGGGGTGTTCTGCCTCTAGCGCCTCTACCGAAATGCTCGAACTACCCAGCTCCGCCCGACGAAAGGGGAGGTGGTGGGTGGTGCGCTGGGAACTCCACTGGCCCGCGCTGAGGCGGAAAAAATCCATTACGTTCATGGGGCTAGGTCTCAAGTTGCTGCGTAGATAGATCAGGAAATGACTAGGAAAGAAGATCCCGGTTTTAATCTAGCGGCTATAACCGCTGTAGGGTAGGCACGGCCCACCGGAACTATTGTCCAGAAGTCGCCTAAGTGGGCGGACTCACTAGCCCAGACCGCTGGGCTGAGATAACGCCATATCGATCATAACCGTTGTCTGGGCTCACGTTGCGGAGAGTCTACACCGGGGCGGTTGAGCCCCCGCTGCCCTCGCCAGGTGTCTAACACCGTGACGGGTAACTACGGCGAACCTGAGCGTTTACTCCCTGGCTCCGTCCGCACACTTGGGCCTTTTCTTCACGGTAGGTTCATGCCACCCTGGTGCTTGCTTCTTTAGGTGTATTTCATCCCATGGAAAAACATCCCGATCGCAGTGGCGAGAGGCCGTTAGGTATAGTGATGTAGCTCAATTCCTAGACCAGGCCCTAGACCAAGTTATGAGTTGGAACACTCTGGGTTAAACTTCTGGATCAACGTTGAGAAATGCAACATAAGCCATACAATTTCGCGGTATGGTCTCTATGGTTAATCTGCTGGCCAAAGCTCCGGTCAAGGCGCTACGTTGAAGTTGTCAGGCTACCGCCCTACCAACTTCAACTCGGGTGCTGAATGGATTTAGCTCAAGATTGAGGTTTGGTGAGGGTTCTATGGTGTTGGCAAATCGGTCGAATACCCCAGAGGTACTCAAGGTCATGGGGTTGCCCGTTCACTGGCGGGCCGACTATGCCGGCTGGCTGGTCGATCAGTATCGCCAGGGGCACGGTGCCCACGTCGTCACCCTCAACGCCGAAATGGCTATGCAGGCTGACCAAAACCCGGCCCTGCGCCAGGTCATTCTCAATGCCGAGCTGGTTATTCCCGATGGCGCTGGGGTCGTGCTGTACTTCCTCACCCGAGGGCAGCGCATTGAGCGTGCCCCGGGCATTGAGCTGGCGGCCACGGTACTCAAGCGCCTGTCGCCGCAGGAAACCGTGTTTATGTATGGGGGCGTGCCCGGTGTGGCCGATCGCGCTGGTCTCTACTGGCAGCGGCAGCTGGCTGGGTTAACGGTGGTGGGCACCCAGCACGGCTACCTCGACGCCCAGGATCAGCCTGAGTTTTTGCAGCGTCTAGAGCAGCTCCAGCCCAGTGTAATTTTGGTGGGCATGGGCGTGCCCCGCCAAGAGCTCTGGATTCGTGACCATCGCCACCTCTGCCCCAACAGCCTATGGATTGGTGTAGGCGGCAGTTTTGACATTTGGGCCGGGGTTAAGTCTCGCGCTCCCGAGTGGATGTGCAACAACCACCTGGAGTGGCTTTACCGCCTTTACAAAGAGCCCTGGCGCTGGCGGCGGATGCTCGCGCTGCCTCACTTCGCGTGGCGATCGCTCACCTATTCGGCCCGTTGAGGAGCTTAGTTTAGGGGTAGGCAAAATCCTAAACCTAACTTTTCTGCCTTCCACATTTAACCCAGCACCAAGTCGGCTAGCCCCAAATATCGCACCCCCGCCGGGGTCACCTCAAAGCGGCAGGGCAATACCTTGACACCCTTGGCGATGGCCTCGCGCAGCAGCACCCCGTAGGTGGGGTCGGCGTCATCCCCCGGCGAAAACTCGGTGCAGTCGCCCCGGTTGATGAAATACAGCATCACCGCCTGGGCTTGGGGAATAAGGGCGGCCAGCTCTCTCAAGTGCTTTTGCCCTCGGGTGGTGACCGTATCGGGGAATAGAGCCAGGGTGCCCTTGGCCCAGGTGGTGTTTTTGACCTCGATGTAGGTGGGCGTCGCCGTCTCGTCCCCAGAAATCACAAAGTCGATGCGGCTTTTGCCGTCGCCGCCGTAGCGCACCTCGGGGCGAATGGTGGTGTAGTCGCCCAGTTCTGGAATTTGTCGCGCTTCGAGCAGAGACTTGACCACCCGATTTGGCAGCGCCGTATTGGCCCCGGCCCAGGTGGGGACTGTGTCGTGTACCTCCGCCAGTTCCCAGGTGTAGGAGAGCTTGCGCTTGGGGTTAGGGTCGTAGGACACCAGCACCCGCCCGCCCAGGTGGCAAACCCCGGTCATCGGCCCGGTATTGGGACAGTGGGCGATCACAACTTCGCCGGTCGCTAGCTCAATGTCGGCAAAGAACCGCTTGTAGCGCTTCAGCAGCGTGCCCTCTAGCAGAGGCGGAAAGGGGTAGAACCAGTCGGCGGTCATGGGGGCGGGAAAGGGTAGGCCGTGCTCACCCTACCAGGAAAGGGTCGTCACTGGCACCTGGGCAAAGTAGCGACGGCGAAACTGCTCTTCTTGCAGCAGGTCTAGGAAGCGCCGCACCACCGTAGCCGCTGGCGAAACCGAGTCTGGATCAGTACGAATGGTGAGGGTTTCATCCTCCAGGGCCACGGCCTCGAAGCCTACGGTCGCCAGCGCGGCTAACCCCAGGGCCAGGCTGGTGGGAGACAGGCCGAGTCGATCCATGAGTTGCGTTTGGGTCACTGGGGTCTGGGTGCGGGCCAGGTACTTAGCCAGACCCACCAGTTCCTGCCACACCTCCATCGGCGTGAGCATCTCTCGATCGGTGGAAAACGTGAGCGCCAGGGGTAACCCCGTCTGGGCCGACTGCCGCTGCCAGGCCTGCCAGTCGCTCCACTGTACCGGGGCCTGATCGACCCGCAGCACGGCCTTTGGGTCGGCTGGAATCGCCTGCCGCCAATCCAGAATCGGTGGGGTCAAAATGGGTGCCGATCGTGGCGACTCTGGCCCCGGTGTTTGGGCCAACACCGGGCGTACATCCAGGAGCTTGACGTGGTAGCCAGGGCTGTGGGGGGCGTGTTTGGCGCTGTTGAAGTCTAGCTCCACCACCACATCGCAGCGGCCCGGGGGCAGTTCGTCGCGATAGTGGCCCCACCACTCGCCCGCAAAGCCCGCTGGGGAGCTGTCATCCCACAGCTCAAACTCGGTTTTGATAAACCCCACCGCCTTGTTCTGGCGATCGCGCAGCTTTTTGTGAAAGGCCCTCTGAAACCAGGCATTGCGAATTAGGAGTTTGGCGACTGGGTTACCCATGCCGCAGGGCTCCAGGGCCTTGAGCTCGCGAAAGAGGGCCTGGCCGAGGTCGGCCACCGTAACCGTGAGATCGATGGAGAGCACTGGCTGGGGGGCGCGATCGCCCCCCAACTGTTCGCGCACCATCCGGTTCAGCGCCGCCGCCAGCAGCTCAATGTGCTCCACCGGCAGCGTTAACCCCGCCGCCAGGGGATGCCCCCCAAACCCGCTCAACAGATCCGACTGCGCCTGAAACAGCTGATAGAGATCGAGCCCCGCCACCGACCGGGCTGACCCCCGGGCCAGCCGGGGGCTGCTGTCGGCCGCGGGCGGGTCAAGGCGCAGCAGCAGGGTGGGCCGCCCCAGGGCCTGGGCCACCTGCCCCGCCACCAGACCCAAAATGCCCGTGGGCCACTGCTCGTCGGCCAACACCAGGCAGCGGGTCGTGGCCAGGTCAACCTGGGCCAGCCGCGCCATCACCTGCTCGTAGAGGTCTCGCTGGAGGGCTTTGCGGCGGGTGTTGGCCAACTCGGCTTCGTAGGCTAGGGTTTTACAGCGATCGCGATCTGGGCTGGTCAGCAGCTCTACGCAAAAACTGGCATCGCCGTGGATCCGGCTGACGGCATTGATCCTGGGCCCTAGCCCAAAGGAAATGTCTGTGGGGCGATCGCCCGTCCGCTTGCACAGGGTCAGCAGTTCCGCCAGGCCCGGTCTCGGATAGGCCGGGTTAGGCTGGCCCTGGGTTTGCAGCCGCTGCAGCCCCACCTGGGCCAGGTAGCGACAGTCGCCCCGCAGTTCTACCAGGTCCGCAATCAGGCCAATGGCCACCAGATCTAGCACATGTTCCAACGGTAGCGGCGGCGGCGACTCTAGGGCGTCATACAGCCCCTCCAGCAGTTTGTAGGCCACGGCCACCCCCGACAGCGATCCCAGAGGATGGCCCGGCGGCAATCGGCGCGGGTTGATCAGCGCGATCGCCCCTATATCTCCCGCCGGCAGCGTGTGGTGATCCGTCACGATCACCGCCATGCCCCGCGATCGGGCGTAGGCAATTTCGGCCCCGTTGGTGCTGCCGGTGTCACAGGTCACCATCAGGGTGGCTCCCGCCGCCGCCAGCTGGTCAATCCCCCGCTGCGACAGCCCGTGGGATTCGCTCAGACGGTTGGGAATGTAGTAGGTGAGGCGATCGCCCTTCGGGATTAGCTGTCCCAGGCCATCCCACAGCACGGCGGTGGCGGTGACCCCATCGGCATCAAAGTCCCCCCAGATCGCCACCGTCTCTCCCTGGGCAATGGCTTGCTTGAGGCGGTCAACGGCGATCGCCATATCCGGTCCAAAGGCGCTGGCAGGGGCCGGTTGGTAAGCGGCCGGATTCAGCCAGCCCGCCAAATCTTGGGCAGAACACAACTGCCGCTGCCATAGCACCTGAGCCAGCCAGCGGGCAGAGCCCAGCCCCGGTAGGGCCTGAGCCACCGCCTCTACCCAGGGCTCGGGGCAGCGATCGATGGTCGGCATATCCCAGCGCAGCGGTAGGGCATCCATAGGCTTCGTCCAGAAAAGGGCTTCGTCAGGAAACGGTGGAGTTTGAATGGTGCAAGCTTGGCCAGCTAGGGCAATTTAAATAAGCTTCCGTGAAATCAAGACAACCTAGAAGCCTAGGCCAAGGTCCTGCGATAGGGTGAGTGCGTGCCTGAAATTTATCTATATTGGCTGAATACATCTATAGTAATTGCTATGAATTTCTGCACTAGCGGTTGTTTGAAAAGCTAAAGAGTGTCTTAGGTTCTACCTCTAGGGGAGGCCACGGCTGCTCCAGAGCCAGTGATCTTACGGTCTTCTGACCGCGACTTTCACCTAGAGCAGCCCTTTTCAAACAACCTCTTAAGGCCGTGTATTGAAGCCGAGTCGTCTCCTATCCTTTCGGTATCTCCTTAGGTTTACTCTTTAAACGGAAGTTCCAGGCCAGCCCTGACTTGGCTCCAGGTCAATCAGACTGTTCCTGGGGTTGTATACTCCCCACTAATTACTATGACTAAACGTAGCCACCCTGAGCTAGACGGGCAAAATCCTCAAACCCTGTACAGTTTTGAACTCAAACGCCCTGGCCAAACCCTGCGGGAACGAATCACCTGGGGGGCCGTTGGGCTATCGGTCGGCCTAGGCCTAGCCGCGAGCTATGTTTTGCTTAACCCCGCAGAACAGTCTTGGTCGTGGCCCCCCCAGCGCACTGCTGCCGCTGCCCTAGACAATCCTTTTCGCCAGGGGGTGGAGCAGGCCATGGCCGCGGCAGAGCTGACCCAAACCGCAGAATTTAGCGAAGAATGGGCCGAGGTGGTTATGCTTTGGCAGCAGGCCATTACCCAGATGGAGGCGGTTCCCAAGGCCGACCCTAACGCCGCCCAAGCCCAAGCCAAAGTGGTCGAATATGGGCGCAACCTGAAATATGCCCAGAGCAATGTGACCACCCGCGCTACCCGCATTCCCACCGACAAAACCTACTGGACGCTGGGGTCAGACCGCGACCTGGTGATGGCTATTCAAGGCACCCCCTCCCATTCGATGCAGTACCACAGCACCTGTCAGCAGACCCTGCGCTACGGCAACAGCATCGTAGAGCTCAGCAACGGCTACGTTAAGCAATACGACAACTCCGATGGCACCCTCAAGGTGCTGGCCGAGGGGCCGGCAATGGTTTCAGCCCAGGCTACCCCAGGCACCTGGACGCTCGGGTCGATGGAGGCTGACGTGGTGCGGCTACAGGGCACCCCCACCCGCCAAGAGCAGTACACCTCCAATCGCTTTACCACCTTGTATTACGGCAAAAGCTCAGTGCTGCTTGAAAATGGCCAGGTCATTGGCTACCTCAACGCCGACAACAACCTCAACCTGTCGCTGCAGTTACCCCCTCTACCCCCCGATCAGACTGCCCCAGAGGTTTGGTCCATTGGCTCTAGCCGTACCGAGGTGCTGAGGGCCGAGGGGCGACCCCCCGTCGCCATTAGTCGCAACGATACCAACTGTGAAGAGGTCTTCCAGTTTGATGACAGCGAAGTCACCTTTCGCCAGGGGGTAGTGGCCGGCTACAGCAACCCAAGCAACCACCTCAGCGTGCGCTAGGGCTGATGGCGTCTAGGGATCGGCCTGTTATGGCCGGGTTAACGGCGCTAGCCGATTGCACAGGCGAGATTTGGTGTATCGTTTCGGCTCAATGCCCGTATGCTTAAACCAGTGACGTAGTCTGCCTTGCCCCCGCGCTGTGGATGATGCCCCCGCCGCCATTGACCTAGTCATCGTCGATGACGATGCTGAGACCACGCGCCTGCTGCACCGGCTTTTGAGTCAGCAGGGGTATGGTATCCAGGTGGCTGAAAGTGGGCAGCAGGCTCTAGAGCTCATTCCAGAACGGCTCCCTGCCCTGGTACTGCTCGATATCATCCTGCCTGACATCGATGGCTACACCCTCTGCCAACAGCTGAAGACTAATCCGCTCACGGCGGAGATTCCGGTCATTGTCCTGAGTTCCCTGGTGGACTCCCTGGATAAGGTAAAAGCGTTTCAGGCGGGGGCATCCGACTATATCACTAAGCCCTTTGCCGTGCAGGAGGTGCTGGTCAGGGTACAAAATCAGCTCAATCTGGCCCAGCAGCGGCAGCAGCTCAGCCGGCAAAATGCTCTCCTGGTTCAGGAGGTTATGGAACGTACCCAGATGGAGAACGCCCTGATTGCCGCTGAGATCAACTACCGCAGTATTTTTGAAAACGCTACAGTAGGCATCTTTAAAGCATCCGTCAGCGGCAAGCTGATCAGCGTTAATTCTTCGATGGCGAGCCTCTACGGCTATGACTCAGCCGAGGAGATGGTGGCCACCGTAGATGATATTAGCCGCCAAATTTACCTCCAGCCCCAGCGGCGGGCCGAACTGGTGGTGTACCTAAACCGCTTTGACAAAATTACCGATGCCGAGTCTGAAGTGTTTCGTAAAGACGGCAGCACCTTCTGGGTCAGCGAAGATATTTGGAAGGTGTGGGATAAAGACGGTACCTTTTTGCACTACGAAGGGATTGTCCACGACATTAGCGAACGTCGCCAGATGGAGACCGAACTGCGCCAGCAGCGCCAGCAAGCCGATCGCCTGCTGGTGAATATTCTGCCCTACCGCATTGCCCAGCGGCTGAAGGGTGGGGCTCGTACCATTGCCGAAAATCTGGATCAAGTGAGCGTCTTGTTTGCCGATCTGGTGGACTTTACCGCCGCCTCTAGCGAAATGACGCCGCGCCAGTTGGTCAAAATGCTGAATGAAGTGTTTTCGATGTTTGACCAGCTGGCTGAGTTTCACCGGTTGGAGAAAATTAAGACCATCGGCGATGCCTACATGGTAGCGGGGGGGTTACCGACCCCCAACGATGACCATGCTGAGGCGATCGCCCAGTTTGCCCTTGATATTTGCGACGCCATTCAGCAATTCCAACGCCCTGACGGCAAGGCCTTTCAAATTCGGGTGGGCATCAACACAGGCTCGGTGGTTGCTGGGGTGATTGGGCGACGCAAATTTGCCTACGACCTCTGGGGCGACACGGTGAATCTGGCCAGCCGCATGGAGGCCACCGGAGAGGCTCAGCGGATTCAGGTCACGCCCCATCTGTACGAAAGGCTCAAGGACAAGTTTCAGTTTGAGCCACGGGGCTATATAACGGTGAAGGGTCGTGGTCAGATGATGACCTACTGGCTAGTCGGACGACTTGAGGCGATTTCTGGGCAAGAAGATAACTCCAGGTAGGGGCGCAGAGCCTGCGCTTCTAGGCGAAAACAAAATTCTTGGGTATTGTTGTGGCCGGAATTGTCCTAAACTCTAGGCCCTGCTGCGTTGATAGGATCATGTGTTGTGCCCATGGTTATTGTGTCCCCTGGCCTCCAAGCGCGGCTGAGTCAACCCCTGGTGATTGGCTCTGTCACGCTCCACAGCCGAGTGTTGCAGTCACCCCTCTCGGGGGTGACCGATCGCGCCTTTCGGCAGTTGGTGCGCCGCTATGCGCCCACGTCTATGCTCTACACCGAGATGGTGCAGGCCACCGGGGTGTGCCACGCCCAGCAGTTGGAAAAAATCATGGACATTGGTACTGGCGAACAGCCCATTAGCATTCAGCTGTTTGATTGTCGCCCTGACTTTATGGCCGCCGCGGCGCGCAAGGCCGTCGCCGAAGGGGCCAAAACCATCGACATCAACATGGGCTGTCCGGTGAACAAAATCACTAAGAAGGGCGGCGGGTCGTCGCTCCTGTGCCAGCCCGAGGTCGCCGAGGCGATTGTCCGAGCCGTGGCCGAGGCGGTGCCCGTGCCCGTCACCGTCAAAACCCGTATCGGCTGGGACGACGACCACATCAACGCCGTCGAGTTTGCCCGCCGGATGGAAGCGGCGGGGGCGCAAATGCTCACCCTCCATGGGCGTACCCGCAGCCAGGGCTACCAGGGCCCGGCCCGCTGGGAATGGATTGGCCGAGTGAAGGCAGCCCTCTCAATTCCGGTGATTGCCAACGGCGATATTGTCTCGGTGGAATCGGCGGTACGCTGTCTGGAAGAGACCGGCGCTGATGGCGTGATGTGTTCGCGGGGCACCCTGGGTTACCCGTTTTTGGTGGGCGAAATTGATAGCTTTCTCAAGACTGGAGCGGTGCCCTCCCCCCCTACCCCGGGCGATCGCCTGCGTTGCGCCCGAGACCACCTGGGCTTGCTGTGGCAGTATAAGGGAACAAGGGGCATTCACCAGGCCCGCAAGCACATGGCTTGGTATGTGAAGGGCTTTGAGGGGGCCGCTACCCTCCGCCAGCAGCTGTGCCAGATCGATACGGTAGAGGCCGGTTATGATCTACTCGATGGGGCGATTGCTGGGCTGGCGGGGATTGAATCCTGATGAATTCTAACGGTGGCTACCCCTGGCTACCCTTAGCCTTTTACCGTCTCCAGGTTCAGGCCCCAGGTTTAGGAGTGGATAACCGCCCCTTGACTAAAAGGGTTTAAGGTAGGATCTATTAATAAATTTGATTTGCAGTTTTCACCCCCCGAATCTCCATGACCTCGTACGCCACCGCCACTGCCCGCGCCGATATGGGTGAGCTTCGCCGTCTGAGAAGCCTGTTGCCCCCCGAACTCCAAAGCTGGGTGACGGTGGAGTCAGCCATTGATGTCACCCCGCCCCTGATTACCTGTGAAGAGCTGGGTAAAGACCAGGTCGAGATCCAGGTCGACCTGATCAAGTGGGAACAACTGGCCCTTGACCAGCGCAACCTGCTGTTTTGGCACGAGGTGGGCCGCATTCAAAACGACACCATTCCCCGCGATGGTTGGGAGATGGCGGCTCTGGCCATTGGTCTTGGCGGTGCCGTGGGTGAACTGTGGGTGCAAGATGGCCTGCTGCTCATGCTGGCCATGGGGCTGTGCGGCTTTTCAAGCTGGCGGCTCTACAAGCGCAACAACAACCAAAAGACCCTGCAAGAGAGCATCAACGCCGACGAGCGGTCGATCGCCATTGCTACTCGCTTTGGCTACACCCTACCCAACGCCTACAAGAGCCTGGGCAGCGCCCTCAAGACCCTGATTGAGCAAACCCCTAAGAAGCGCCAGCGCGATCGCTACATCAAGCGCCTCGAAGCCCTCAAGAAGAGCGCCGCCAAGGCCAAAGAAAGTGCCCGCGCTGAGCGGGGCGACATGCGATCGGCCTACTAGAACCCTGGCTCAGCCAGAACCCAGATTGCTTTGATCGATGGCCCAGGTGTCTTGCCCATAGGCCAAGACACCTGGGTTTCTGTTTCAGTCAGCTAATTCGCTGAATTAAAGACCTTAAAGATCTGTTCCACCACCGCTGGCGTTACCTCCGGCGGCAGATTTTTGCTGGCCCCAATCACCTCGAAGCCCTGCCCCTGGGAAATCACTCCCGTGAACCCGGCCACCGCCAACGGTGGCCCCCAGGCGGCACTTCCCCCCGGCAGTACCACCACGGGCTTCGGCCCCTGCCGGTAGAGACCTAGGCTTTGCACGGTCAGCCCAAAGGCCCCAGGCTGAAAGGTCGGGTTTAGCTCACCGTTGTACTCAAACTTGCTCAGCATCAGCTGCATAGAGTAAAGCTGCGCTGGATTCAGGGGGCTGGCCTCGGGTACCGTGCGGGCGCGGCGGGTGGGCACCATGGTTAAAAACGGGGTTCTCACGGTGCTCGGCTGATCGCGCTGGGTATCAAAGGAACGGCAGTAGGCCAGGCTATCCCAGCCGGGGTTGTCGCGCAAAATCCACTTGTAGCGCTGGCCATCGCCCTGGGTATAGAGCACCGTGCCCTGCCACTGGCCCAGGTTGAGCGGTGGCTCAAGATTGCGGGTGCGAATCGAGGCAAAGCCGCCGCTATTGGCCGTGGACACCTGGCCTGCAAACCGCAGGCCCTGGTGCCACTGCACCTGGCTGGTGCTCACCCCTCCCATGACGCCATCGTCTAGGCTGCCCCACAGCGCCGCGATCGCGGGGTCAGGCTGTCGAAAATCGACCAGGGTGGCCTCTTGGTAGGGCGTCCTCTGCTCCCAGCGCTCGAGCAACGGTGCCAGGCTCTCCCCAGGGCTGGCTGCTGGCCACACCACGAGGGCCGTATTCATCCACTCCTTGGGGGCAGAGGCCGGGGGCTCTACCTCAATGCGGTACCCCAGGGAATCTAGCGTTGCCGTTAAAGGCTCTAGGAAATTGACGGCCCCGTTGACCAGACGGACTCCAGGTCGTGGCAGGGTGGGCACCCAACTGGCCGGGTCTAAGGTTTCGAGCATGGAGGTACCTGGATAAGCGATTCCGGACAGAACCCTGATTCCCTGGGATAGGGGGCCTGCCACATCGAAATGGATCAAGGTTTTAAGCAGCCGCAGAGGGTTCCAGACCATAGTTCAAACTCAACAGCAAAATTGCGGATGGCAGAGCCCTTGAGGCCGCCCTGGCGAGGCTAAGGGGCATTTTTTCTGTGGATTTACCCATTCAGCGGCTGATCTCGCCTGGGTACTCTGGGCCTATTGATACGTTACTCCTGAACGTGCCCCCGCACTGACCTGGCCTACGCGGTTGTCTAGAGCAAACCCCGACTATGCGAATTCTAATTTATTCCTACAACTACTACTGCCGCCAGTGGGGGTGGCCTGGTGGTGGAGCCCGAAGACCCGGCTGCCCTGGCCGCTGGCATTCTCGATCTGTACCACCATTGTGACAAAGCGCAGCACCTGGCCCGCTGTGGACGGCAGTACGCCCTCGAGCACTACTCGGCCCGGCGCGCGATCGATCGCTACGAGGCGTTGTTCTATGCCCTGACCTCTCCGCAGGTCTGGCCCGGTGAGGGCGAGGTGACCTTGGCGGTGCAGAAGTAGGGGTGTAGGAGGTCTTTAAAGGCGGTCGGCGCTGCCGACAAACTCTCCACGGCGGGCCTTGTCATTGGCTAACTGGGCCGGCTCGTACCAGTATTGGCGATAGATCAGCTCTAGCTCGTTACCGGCGTCAGAAAAATAGTCGATCTGCTGGGCTTGCAACGCCACCAGCACTCGAAAGATCAGCAGGGCCAGAATGGCCACCATCATGCCTCCAGCGGTGGTGATCAGGGCTTCGCCAATCCCGGCTGCCGCTGCACTGGCCTCGTCGCCCGTGCCGCCGCCACCAATGTTGAGGTTGCCAAAGGTGATAATCAGGCCGGTGACGGTACCCAGCAGCCCCAGCAGGGGCGCGATCGCCACAACAGTTTCGAGCATTTTGTCGCCCTTGCGCATTTGGGCGAACTCGCGATCGCCCGCGGTCTCCATCGCTAGACGAAAGGTATCGGGGGAAGGGTTTGTGAGGCGCAGGGGAGCCAGTAAAAATCGTCCAATGGGGAGATCTTGGGACTGGGCTGCGATCGCGGCGGCTTGGGTCAGGTCACGGCGGGAGGCGTCAAGCACGGCATTGACCACCTGATCTTCTCGACGTAGCAGCTTAGTCCAGAACAGAGCCCGTTCTAGGGTGGTGGCAATGGTCAGCACCGAACAGCCCACGATGGGCACCATGACGGGCCCACCTTTTATCAAAAAATCGAGAACAGTTGTCATAGTCCAGGACTAAA
>JAIXUR010000477.1 GCA_027483425.1 Cyanobacteriota bacterium
TGCAGCGCAGGGTGAGCAATGCCCACCCTGCGCTACATCGTAGTGGCCTTCACAGATCAGGTGCGTCCTAGGGCCCAGGTGTGACGCACTGAACTCGATAACCAACGGGGATAATCCACGGGTGCAGTATTTCTAGCTGTTCTCCAGCCCCTTCCCCCAAAACTGGCCCCAAAAACTGGCCGGAGTGTTGCACAAAAAAATTCAGGTTTTGGAGGCCGCGATCGGGGTTACTGTAGTGACCATGGCCCCAAGCCCCAAGCCCATGATTGGCCTGACCTTACTATGCCCCCCTTAACCGACGATACCCTGTGGGCCATTCTCAACGACGAGCTAGACGACGACACCGTGAACCGGCTCGTGTGGCATGGGCTTGGCTACCGCGAAACCCCAGCTGGGTGGGATAGCACAGCGGTAGAGCCCGCCTGGTCAGAAAAGTACCCCGAACCGCCCAACTTTATCGACAGTCGCCCGGCTACGGTGCAACTCACCCGCTCCATTCCCCAGCCCCATAAGCAACTGCTTAAGGAGGAACTCGGGTTTAAGGGCTACACCGTCGATCAGCTCATTCCCCGACGGACGCGGCGGGCCACGATGGTGAACTGGCTCCTGAGCTACCGCCAGATCCAGACTGAGTAATTCACCCAGCATCTCCCCACCCTATTGGTTAGTCCCCATCGGTTACTAAAGATGTAAAAAAGGATGCGGTCACCCGCATCCTCGCTCTCAACCCACGGCGCGATCGCCGTGGATGCTGTCTCTGCTGTACCCTCAACGGGACATGCCCGATGGTAGCCCGGTGGTAGCGAACCTGTAGTGCATCGCCCCGGCCCAGCAGAATAGTTGCAATGGTTTAGAACTCGGACTCAGCTCTGGAGTCTTCGGCCTTGGGGTCTTCGCTTCTGGGGGACGAATCTAAAAAGATATCGGTGGCCTTCAGCTGTAGCCCCGCCCGCGCCTGGGAATCGGTTTTGCTCACGTAGGGGGAGGCGTCGATCGCCCCGCTCGCGATAATCAGCGAACCCTTCTTAATATGGGTGAGCTTGCGCCAGGCGGGGGATCCTTCCCAGATGCTGATGTCGACGGTAAAGCTGTCGTTTTCACGGCGGCTGGGGATGCGATCGATGTAGATGGTCATTTCGGCCACTTGGGCACTACCACCGGTTTTGCGCTCAATGCTGCGAACCTGGGGGTCGGCGGCCACATTGCCCGCCAGGGTACACAGGTTCAAACCTCGACTGGACATAGCTAGAGTCTCCATAGGGTAAATACACCAGACCTTGCCCCAAGGGCAGCTGTCTGTGGGCTTAATATGCACCGGCCAAATTAACAATTCGCTATGGATTTTTACGCAATTTTTTAGCCTGAGATCTAGGTATTTTTGGCGATATAGCCCAGGTTGGGTAGAAAAATTGGCTTTAGACCAGGCCCAGCTTAGCGATATGCTAGGCCTGGAGTAATCGCAGTGCCATGACCACTCAATCCGTCGATCCCGCTGCCCGCAAGCTCTGGCTGGCAGCTATCAAGCCTCCCATGTATAGCGTTGCCACAATGCCCATGGTGGTGGGTAGCGCCATTGCCTACGCTGAGACCGGCCAATTTAACAGCGGTATTTTTGCGCTGTTTATGGTGGCGGCGGTGCTGATTTTGGCCTGGGAAAACCTCAGTAATGATGTCTTTGATGCTGAGACCGGCATTGATGTTAACAAGGCCCATTCCTTAGTCAATTTGACCCGCAACCGCAGGCTGATTTTTGCCTTGGCTAACCTCTGTTTGGGGTTGGGCGTGGCGGGCATTGTGGCGATCGCCCTGTACCAGCAAGACCCCACGGTGCTGGGGTTGGTTCTCCTCTGCTGCGGCCTTGGCTATCTCTACCAGGGGCCACCCTTTCGCTTGGGCTATCAGGGGTTGGGGGAGGGGCTGTGCTTTGTGAGCTTTGGCCCTCTGGCCATGGGGGCCGCCTACTACAGCCAGGCTCAAGGGTGGTCCTGGGGCAGCCAAATGGCGGGGCTGATGGTGGGTTTAACGACTACCTTGGTGTTGTTTTGCTCCCACTTTCACCAGGTGGAGGATGATCGGGCGGCGGGAAAGCGATCGCCCATTGTACGCCTGGGTACCCAGCGGGGAGCGGCGTTGATCCCCCTGGTCTGTGGGGCGGTGTTTGCGATCGCGACCATCGGTCTAGCCCTGGGGCTATTCCCCATCTGGGCAGCCCTGGTGTTTGCCAGTGGGCCCTCGGCCTGGCGGCTGAGTCGCCATGTCAACCGCTTTCACGACCAGCCTGGGCCGGTCAGCAATGCCAAGTTTTTTGCCCTGGGCTTCCATGGGTGGAGCGGCCTGCTGCTGGCCCTGGGCTTTTGGCTGAGTACCTGGCTCAGGTTCTAACCATAACGGGGGCCATGATGGGCATTGAGCTAACCGTGCGGCCCTACCAGCGGCGGTTTATCAAACCCCTCTACACCGCCCACGGGCTTTGGATTTGGCGAGAGGGGTTGCTGATTCGGCTGCGGGATAGTCTGGGGCGGGTGGGCTACGGCGAGGTGGCTCCGATTCCCTGGTTTGGCAGCGAGGCAGTGGAGCAGGCCCAGGCGTTTTGTGCCGCCCGGGGCGGCGAGTGGCGGTCTGAGCCCGTGCCCGATGGGTTGCCCGCGACCCAGTTTGGATTCGGCTGCGCCCTGGAGGATTTGTACCGAAAGGAGGGGCAGGGGGACGCGGCGATCGCAGACCAGGAACCGGCGATCGCCGATCTCTGCGGTCTCTTGCCCGCGGGCCAAGCCGCCCTAGGCATCGTCTCCCAGCGGCTTTCCCAGGGCTACAGCACCCTCAAGTGGAAAATCGGCGTGTTCCCCTTCGAACAGGAAATGCGCTGGCTGCAAGCCCTGTGGGCCCAGATCCCCCCAGCCACCCGGCTGCGGCTCGATGCCAATGGCGGCCTAGACCTGGCCCAGGCGGAGCAGTGGCTGGCGGTGTGCGATGGCATTAACCAGAGGGCGCGATCGGCCACCATTGAGCACCTGGAGCAGCCCTTGCCCCCCGACCAGGTAGAGGCCATGGCGAAACTCGGGCAGCGGTACCGCACCGCGATCGCTCTGGATGAGTCGGTGGCCACCCTGGCGCAGCTGGAGACCTGCTGGGCCCAGGGCTGGCGCGGGGTGGTGGTGGTCAAGCCTGCGATCGCGGGGCCACCCCAGCGGCTGCAAGCCTTTTGCCTGGCCCATCGCCCTCGACTGGTGTTCTCCTCTGTCTTTGAAACGCCCGTGGGGCGACGGGCTGCCCTGGCCCTGGCCGGACGCTGTGCCTGCGCCCCCACCCTAGCCCCAGGCCCAGCCCTAGGGTTTGGCACCCAAGGCTGCTTCGACGATGACTGGGATACCCTCACCCCCACCGAACTATGGAACCAAGTCTAGGAACCTTGCTGCGCGATCGCCAGGGCGAAGACTGGCTGGTGGGCCCCAGCAGCCAGGAATTTTGGCGATGGCTAGACCAGCTGACCCCTAGTTTTGCCGCCTATCAAGCGGCCTGCCCAGCGCATGACGCCGGGGTGTTGATGGCCGAGCCCAATCCGCTCCGGTTTTTGGCCACAGCCCTGGCGGCCTGGGTCGCCGACTGCACGGTGGTGCTGGCGAACCCCCACTGGGGCCACCAGGAACGGCAGCAGGTGCAGGCCCTAGTCAATCCCCAGTGGGGAGCCCCGATTCAAGCGGGCTTTGGGGGCTATCCCTGCCGAGTACCGGGGGGCGAAGCCGGTCAACTTCTCATTCCGACCGGCGGCTCGTCGGGGCAAATCAAGTTTGCGGTGCATCGCTGGGAAACCCTGATGGTGGCTATCCAAGGCTTTCGCGCCCATTTTGGGGTTGACCCTGTCCATGCCTACTGCGTGCTGCCCCTTTTCCATGTCAGCGGGCTGATGCAGGCGCTGCGGGTGCTGGTCTCGGGCGGGCAGCTGGCGCTTCAACCCTACGGCGACCTCAAGGCGGGGAAGCAGTTGGCCCTGCCCCCTGGGGGGTTTCTCTCCCTCGTGCCCACTCAGCTCCAGGACTTACTGGCCCAGGGTGACGACGCTTTGCCCTGGCTACGGAGCTTTCGGGCGGTGCTGCTGGGGGGCGCTCCGGCGTGGCGATCGCTCCTCGACCAGGCCCAGGCCGAGGCCATTCCCCTGGCCCTCACCTACGGCATGACGGAAACCGCCGCCCAGGTGGCCACCCTCTTGCCAGAGGAGTTTCTGGCGGGCCACCGCAGCAGCGGCAGACCTCTGCCCCACGTGGTGCTTACCATTCTGGATAACCAGGGTAGACCTCAACCTACGGGCCAAGCCGGGTCAATTCTGATCGAATCCCGCGCCCTGGCCCAGGGGTATTTGTGCCTCCCCCACCAGGGCGCACCCACCCTAGAACCGGCCCCACCCAGCCTCGACACCGACGACATTGGCCTAGTGGACGTCGCGGGCTATCTGCACATCATTGGCCGCCGCAGCACCAAAATCATTACCGGCGGCGAGAATGTGTTCCCAGAAGAACTGGAGGCGGTGCTGCTGGCGACAGGGGTCGTCAGCGATGTCTGCGTGGTGGGGTTGCCCTGCGATCGCTGGGGGCAACAGCTCTGCGCCCTGGTGGTGATGACCCCCGCCCGGCTGCAAGCGTTACCAGCCTTGCTGCGGCCCCAACTGGCCGCCTACAAACAGCCCAAGCGATGGATTCTCGTGGAGGCTCTGCCCAGAACGGCCCAGGGAAAGCTCAGCCGTCCCCAGGCGCTGGCGCTGGCCCAGCAGGTTTTGGGGGGCAATTTTTAGGGCTCAGGCTCTGACGCCACGGGCTTCACCCAGCCCCGCTGGCGAGCGAGCTCGAGGGCGGCGGCGGCGGCAGCAAACAGGGCCAGGCTTTCTGCGATCGCAACCCCAAACGGCCAGCCGTGGAGACTCACTACCGCCGCTACATCGACCAGGGCCAGCCCTCGCACCAGGCTAAAGGCCAACACCACCCCCGCCTTGAGCTGTGGGTTAGGGTCTTGGCGCACAGCGCAGCGGTAGGTAATGCCAAATAACCCGCCCGACAGACCCGCGATCGCAGCGCTCACCCAAACGGTGCTGCCGCTGAGTCCGGCGGCGATCGAGGCCAGCGCCGCCCATCCCCCCAGGGTTGGCACCCGATGGGCTAGCAATAGGACAGCCGCCATCGCCCCGGCAGCCGTCCCCGCTAGCAGGGCGGCCTTGAGCGACTCAATCCGGTCTTCGTCGGTAAAGGGACGTGCCATCATTTCCCAGCGCCCTCGACTCGCTCTAGCCAGCCCCGCATTTTGCCAGGGTTGAGCA
>JAIXUR010000347.1 GCA_027483425.1 Cyanobacteriota bacterium
GCGGTCGTGGCGGGCTGCGGGCAACTGGGCTTGGCCTCGGTGCAGGTGGTAGGGCGCAGCCCCTCAAAACGGATTGAGTTTGAACAGAGCTGGGCGCATTCTCCCCTCCAGCCCCCGCTGACAGTGCATAGCTGGGATACCCTAGCAACCCTGCTACCCGCCGCCGACCTGGTGGTGAACACGACCCCCATTGGCATGCATAGCCTGTCGGCTACGGCGCTGCAAACGCCCCTAACGGCAGAGCACCTGGCCCTGGTTCCGGCGACCGCCGTGGTCTATGACCTGATCTACACCCCTCGGCCCACCCCACTGCTCAGACTAGCTAGCCAGCGAGGGCTGGTGGCCCTCGACGGGCTAGAAATGCTGGTACAACAGGGAGCTGCCGCCCTAGAACTTTGGTTACAGCGCCCCGTGCCCGTGGCCACCATGCGTCAGGCGCTGGTAAATTGGTTGAACCATGGTTGAGGTTACGGCAAAAAGGCCTGGAGCCTGACCGCCGCTGGCTCGGGAACATCGGTAGGCTCAAAGCCGTCGTGGGTCAACAGGTACTGCATGACCCCGGCCATGATCGATCGCAGCGCGGCTTCGTTGCCGTGGTCGAGGGTGGCCGTGATGATGTAGCACTGGCCGTGGACACTGACCGCCGTGGTGGTACCCATCACCTGGGAATTGCGGCCGGTCTTTTCGCCTAGCCAGACGATGGGCGGCGGCACGGCAGCATACCCTAGGGCCCGATCGCGCTGATTGGCCAGGGCCGCTTCGATGAGCGCCGCACTGGGATAGTCTCGGTTGTAGATGCCCACCATCATGTCCGTGAGTTCATCGGTCGTAATCCGATTGGGTGCATCACCCAAGTTGGCCGGATAGGTGTCTTCCCCGACCAGCTTGCGGCTGACTCGGGTGGCGGTATAGCCTCGACTGTGCAACTCCTGGTTTACCCCTTGCCAGCCCAGGTAGTCGATCAGCTGGTTGGTGGCAATGTTGCTGCTGGCACTCACCATGTCGGCCATGATCTGCTCTAGGGGATACTCCCTGCGCACCGCAATGGAGCCAGCATCTTCCGTCCAGTTGCTGGGGCTGATCCATAGGGGGGTGTCTGGGGCGATACCGGCAGCATGGAGTTTGGACACTAGGGCGATCGCGATGGGCACTTTAATCAGGCTGGCCGGACTGGCTGGGGGGCGGCTGCCCTGCCAGCGGCGGCACTCTCGCTGGAGATTGCAAACGGTCAACCGCACCTGGGCGGCCCGACCGGTTTGCTCAACAATGGGAGCCAAAAAACTGGATCGGGCAGTGTCGTATTGGTAGGCCGCGATCGTCCGGCGGAGCGTATATTCCTGCCGCTGGGCCGCGACCTGATCCGCCCCAAACGTCTCGGCTGGAATTTGCCCTAGGACTGAGAGGGCATCATCCCAGCGGGTGTAAGCCACCGCTAAGGTTCCGGGGGACAACGTAGCCGGATCACCCAGGGCGATCGCAGCGGTCGCCGCCTGGTTCGCCTGGTGCCTTAGCCATCGGGAGCGTTCCTCTTGCTGCAAGCGACGGTCAATCGCCCACAGCTGCTCTAGGGCGGCGGTCGGGGCCGGGGCAATTCCCGACCGAGTCACCACCCTTATGGGGTGCGGGCCTAGGTCAGCCCGCAGGCGATCGCGCCAGCGATGCAGATCGGCCAAGGTGTGCACCTCGATGAGCAGCGGTACGGTAGGTGGCTCCCGCTCCGGCGCTGCCACCGGAAACTTAGGCAAGACTACAGTAGCCGTCAACATCGCCAGAACCGCAACGGGCTTTAACACTCGCAACCCTCTCAAATAAGGCATCAAACGCCCCTGAGCGGTTTTTTGAAACGCCTTAGAGAGTCGTACTTTATACTGCGAAAGCGGGGTAAGACGGCTCATATCCCAGAACAGTTACGGCAGCCAGACAGCTAATGGCACCCAGAAATGCCCCGTTCAAACAGCCGCTGAGCTGATCCAACGATCCTTAAGCACAGTAGCTGTAAAGAAATGTAGGCACTTCTGGCTACAAAAAATGCTAGTCCAGGTACAAAACCTCACCGTGAGGGCACCTGAAGGGGCTAGCCGGGGACAGAGATTAACGCTTTCGCGCGGAAGGTTTGCCAGCTGGCGCTTAAATCGTCTTCGCTGCGGTGGGCTTCCCAGGGGCCAGCATCAAAACCCGCAATGCTCCATTGGCCAGTAATGTGATCGCCATCCTCTGAGACGGTGCCAGTGTAGTCAATGGGGGGAAGGCTTTGGGCCAGGTAGCGCTTCACAAATTGCACCTGTCGCCCCACCACTGTGCCGCTGAGCCGGGCCTCGCCCAGGTAGCCATCGTCCAGAATGCTGCCGCTGAGAGCATTCCCCCCCTGGATCAGGGTGGCCTCAAATCGGGTCGGGGTCTCCCGCTGCCAGTAGGTACCCAGCCACATGCCGCTCAAGTCTGTCATAGGCACAAGTTTGCCACAGGCCCACCTTACCCGTACAGCCTTACCCGTACAATTTAGAAACCGAGCAGTGCAAGGAGCTTGACCCATTTACACCCGTCCCCTGGCTCGACTCATTGAAGAATTCCAGCGGCTGCCCGGGGTTGGCCCCAAGTCAGCCCAACGCCTGGCGCTTCACATTCTCAAGCGCCCCCAGAGCGAGGTGCAGGCCCTAGCCCAGGCGCTGCTCGAGGCCAAGGCCCAGGTGGGACAGTGCTCCCTGTGCTTTCACCTATCGGCGGATCCGGTGTGCGACATTTGCCGGTCCCCTAGCCGCGACCCTCAGATTCTCTGCGTCGTGGCCGATTCCCGCGATGTGATCGCCATTGAGAAAACCCGCGAGTATCGAGGGCGCTACCACGTTCTGGGAGGGCTGATTTCACCCATGGATGGCATTGGCCCAGAGCAGCTCAACATTGGTCCCCTGGTCCACCGGGTGAACAAGGAGGGTACCCAGGAGGTGATTATGGCCATTAGTCCGAGCATAGAGGGCGACACCACCACCCTTTACGTGGGGCAACTGCTCAAGCCCTTTACCCGAGTCACCCGGATTGCCTTTGGGCTGCCCATGGGAGGTGACCTGGAATACGCCGACGAAATTACCCTGGCCCGTGCCCTGGAGGGTCGCCGTGACCTAGATTAAGCCACGATTCTGATCACGCTTATACAATTTCGAACTGGTTTTAGAGGGTGGTTGAACAGCCAGAGAGAGTCTGCCTTTAGACTGCGAAAGCGGGTCAAGGTGGCTCATACCCCAGGGTATTTGCGGTGGCGACAGGGTCAATAGCACCAGGGAGTACCCTGTTCAAACATCCGCTTAGGTTGCCCTGCCCGTAGGTTAGATTAGGGGTGAATGGCCCCTAGAGGGCTCGACGGCTTCCCGATTGCCCCCGATTGCCCCCGATTGCCCCAGGGACACAGTCCACGACTGGCCCCAAGGGCCAACGTCCTCTCCTTACTGCCAAGCACCCATGGGAGTTTTCCTCTACTTTCTACGCCATGGCCAAACCGCCTACAGCCTCACGGGCGGTTACTGTGGCATGCCTGAAAATGACCCTGGCCTCACCGTGGAAGGGGTGGCCATGGCCCAGGAATTTGCCGATACTTACGCCCACCTCCCCTGGAGCGCGGCCTACGTCAGCCCGCTGCGGCGAGCCGTCGAAACGGCTCGGCCCCTGTGTGACACCCTAGGCCTAACGATGCAGTTGCGGGATGGGCTGCGAGAGGTGATGTATGGCCGCTGGGAGGGTATGCACCCCACGGCCGTGGATCGGGAGCACCACGACGAGTATGTGGCCTGGCTCACGGATCCGGCCTGGTACGCGCCCGTGGGGGGAGAGCGCGCGGTGGATATCGCCCGACGGTCGGCCCAGGTGCTCGATGAAATTGAGCATACCCATGCCAGCGGCCACATTTTGTTGGTCTCCCACAAAGCCACCATTCGGATTATGCTCTGCACCCTGCTGGGCATTGACGTGGGGCGCTACCGCGATCGCATGGACATGCCCGTGGCCGCCGTCAGCGTAGTGGAGTTGGCCCAGCGAGGGCCGCTGTTTCACACCATTGCCGATCGCTCCCACCTCAGCGATCGGCTGCGATCGCTCCCCTGCACCTGAGGCCCGCACCCTATGCCCCTGAGGATCTACCTACTCCGCAATGCCGAAACCGAGTACTGTCGCACGGGCCGTTACTGTAGCCAGAATGGCGTCCCTCTAACGGATCGGGGGCAGCAAATGGCCGACTATTTTGCCAAGACCTACCACTCCATCACCTGGAAGGCTATATTTTGTAGTCCCCTCAGCCATGCCGCCGCCACGGTGCAGCCCCTGTGCCAAATCACCGGGCTAGGGGTGCAGCGCCGCGATGACCTGCGAGAACTGTCCTTTGGCCAGTGGGAAGGCATGGACAAGGGAGAAGTGAATACCGCCTTCCACGACGACTACATTCGCTGGCTGGCCGACCCCGCCTGGAATACCCCCACCGATGGCGAAAAAGCCATGCAAGTGGCCCGCCGCAGCTCCGACGTGCTGGCCGAGATCGAAGAAACCTACCCCGACGGCAACGTACTGGTGGTCTCCCACAAAGCCACCCTGCGCATCATGCTGTGTACCCTCCTGGGCATTGACGTAGGGCGTTACCGCGATCGCCTGGCCATGCCCGTCACCGCTGTGTCCTTGGTCGAACAAATGGAATATGGCCCCTTTGTCCGCCAACTCAATGATTGCTCCCACCTGCCCCTGCACCTGCGCCGCCCCTGGGCGGGTAATGGATCCGATGGGTAGGGGATAAGTGGGTGGGTGGGTATATGGGTGGATGGGTGCGTAGGTGGATGAGCGGATGCGTAGGGGCAGACCTACATGTCTGCCCGGTCTCAAGTAAGCAGATGGACAGATATCTCATCAACGGGTGGATGCGTGGGGATGGCCCCTTGGGTCCACCCTGCCTCAAATAGGCAGCACCC
>JAIXUR010000649.1 GCA_027483425.1 Cyanobacteriota bacterium
CAGCGCTTCTTTACCGAAGACTTCGGCATTCCCCTCACCATGGTGCCGAACTTCGAAGACTTTAGCTGCGAGATGATCTTTGGCCAACCGCCACCGCCCCTGGAGAGCGAGGCGGTCTATCAGCAACCCTGCCTGATCGATCACTGTTCCCTAGCGACTCAGGAGCCCCAGCCCTGCCCCAAGGTTAGGCACTGAGGGTATCCGCTAGAGTTTGCTCATACTCTTCAAGCGCTACCAGTACTGAGGCCAGTTCTTGATGATTGGCTTCGCTGGGGTCTAGTTGATATCTGACTTGGGCCTTTCGGTAGCGTACTTCCTGTCGATCTCGTCGAGCTTCCTGTCGATCTCTGCGAGCTTCGCGTTCTGCTCTCTCAGCTTCGCGTTCTGCTCTCTCAGCTTCGCGGTCTCTTGCTTCAACCTCGCGGTTTCCTTCTCGATTTCGACGGTTCCACTCAACGCTGAAATTAGCCAGTGCAGCCAGGAGGGCTGCCACAGTGAGTCGGTTGCTCCAGAGCTGGGGCTGGGTGACGATGCTGAGGAATTGGAAGTCTTTTTCGTCATAGAAGCGCAGAAACGCAACGGCGATCGCTAAAACCGTGACCAAGCTACCGGGCAGCAAGCCCAAAAAGTTGATCCACACCTGGCGCTTGAACAGTTCCATTCTAAGCTAAGAGGTTGTTTGAAAAGGGTCGTCCCAGGTATAGTTTGCCCCCCAGAGGCCGCAAAAACGCTGAATTTTGAGGACATTGGCCTACCTAGGGATAACCGGAGACGCTCCTGGGCTTTTCAAACCAGCCATTCTCATTTTGGCTTCTAGACTCTGAAATCTGGCCCAAACCACCAGGGAGTGAACTCCCTGGCTCATCGCTCAAGTCCGCTCAAGCGGACTAGGCCACCTACTTCAACGCAGTCGGCAAAATAATCGCTACTGTAATCAGCAGTACAATGTCCACTGGTTCGCTGGCGGTTCTACACCCATGATTGAAGTTGAGCACCTGAGTAAGACCTACGGGTCTACTACGGCCATTCAAGACATCACCTTTGAAGCCCGACCGGGTGAAATTTTGGGATTCTTGGGACCGAATGGGGCCGGTAAAACCACGACCATGCGGATTTTGGCCGGGTATCTGCCGGCCTCCGAGGGCACGGCCCGCGTGGCGGGGTACGACGTCCATAGCGATTCGATGGCCGTGCGGCAGCGGATTGGCTACCTGCCCGAGTCGCCGCCGCTGTACCCAGAGATGACGGTGCAGGGGTTTCTCACCTTTGTGGCCAAAATCAAAGGCGTCTCGTCCGAGCTGCGCCAGCGCCGGGCCGACATTGCCATGGATCACTGCGGCCTGCTCGACAAGCGCAAGGTGCTGATTCGCAAGCTGTCGAAGGGCTATCGGCAGCGGGTGGGCATTGCCCAGGCGATCATCCACGATCCGCCGGTGATCATTCTCGATGAGCCCACCGTGGGCCTCGACCCGCGCCAGATCAACGAAGTCCGCCAGCTGATCAAGGGGCTAGCGGGCAGTCACACCATCATTCTCTCCACCCACATTTTGCCGGAGGTGAGCATGACCTGCGATCGCGTCACCATCATCAACCGGGGCCAGGTGGTAGCCACCGACACCCCCGACAACCTCACCACTCGCCTATGGGGCGAATCGGCCTACGAGCTAGAGATCAAAGGCGATGTGGACACCGCCCAGCACCTGCTCAACGGCTTGGCGGCGGTGCGCCAGGTGACCCTGCTCGGGCCAGAGCACCTGCCCCAGCACCACCACCGCCTGCGGGTCAGTGCCGAAGCCGATCGCGCCCTGGGGGGTGCGATCGCCACCGCCCTCGTCAGCGCTGGCCTCGAACTCCACGAGCTGCGCCGCCAGCAGGCCACCCTTGAGGATGTCTTCCTCAACCTCACCACCACGGAGACCTTGACATCGACATCGACGGAGCCCCCGATCGCTGAAGCGAGCATCGAAACCCAGGAAGCTTGACCAGTTTGGATTTTAGAGTTTGGATTGGCGATTACAATCCAAACTCTAAAATCCCCCATCCAAAATCTCTCCCCCTAACCCCATGACCCTCATCCTCAAAAACATCCTCGCCATCTACCAGCGAGAGCTCCAGAGCTACTTCGCGTCACCGCTGCCCTACGTCATCGCTGCGGTCTTCTGGCTACTGGGGGGCTTCTTTTTGGTGGCCATTCTCCTCGGCCCCCAGGGCATTTTGGCCCAGGCGGCCATGGCTGACCAGGCGGTGCAGATGGGTATGCCTCCCTCGCCGCCCTTTGATGTGGCCTACGAGTTCAACAAGGCCTACGTGGGGTTGCTGGGGTCGTTGTCGATGTTTGTGCTGCCCATGCTCTCCATGGGGCTCTACGCCGACGAGCGCAAGCAGGGCACCCTGGAGCTGCTGGCCACCTCGCCAGTGACCAACTGGGCGGTGGCCCTGGGCAAGTTGATGGCGGTGGTGAGCTTTTATATCGCCATGGTGCTGCCGCTGATGGTGTGCCAGGCGGTAGCCCTGGATGCGGCCACGCCGCCCACGGGGTCGGGGGTGTTTTTGCTGTCGCACCTGGGCCTGGTGCTAATGGCCGCCAGCGTGCTGGCCCTGGGCATGTTTATCTCGTCGCTGACCGAGAGCACGGTGCTGGCGGCGATCATGACCTTTGCCCTGATTTTGATGCTGTGGCTGGTGGATGCCATCGCCCAGGGGCTGCCGGGGGTACTGGGTCAGGCGATCGCCCACCTCTCCCTGCTCAAGCACTTTACCGACTTCACCGAAGGCATCTTTGACACGGGCGGGTTGGTGCTGTTTCTCTCCTTCATTGTGCTGGGCCTCTACCTCACCGCCCAGTCCATCGAAACCCTCCGGTTCCAGCGGTCTTAGCAGCAGGCTTTAGCACAGGTTATGGCGATGAAATCCTTGGCAATCTACCAAAAGTATTTGAAATACCTGGCCCTGCCGGGGCTGGCCCTGACTACCGCAGGCCTGCTGTCGGGGATACTGGCGGGGTGGACCCTGCTACCGGCGGGCCTGCTGGTGGGCGGCATTGGCCTGCTGCTGCTGGGGCTGGTTTTGGGCAATCCGGGCCAGGGGCGCTTTTGGGCCCAGCGCTCCACCGAGGCGGGGGCCAATGCCCTGGTCGCCACCCTGGCGGTGCTGGCCATTTTGGGCCTGGTGAATTTTTTGGCGGTGCGCTACGCCAGCCGGGTTGATCTGACCGAAAACCAGATTTTTACCCTGGCGCCGCAGTCGCAGCAGGTGGTGCAGGAGCTAGCCAACCCCACCCGGATTGTTATTTTTGACCCCCTGCCCAACCCCCAGGATCGCCAACTGCTGGAAAGCTATCGCCAGGCCGGGCCGCAGTTTAGCTTTGACTACGTCAACCCCTACAACGACCCCCGCCTGGCCCAGGAGTTTGGGGCCACCCAAACCGGCATGGTGTTTCTCGAAAGCGGAGACAACCGCCGCTTTTTGCAAACGGTCAGCCCCACCGAGCGGCTGTCGGAGCGCACCCTCACCAATGCGCTGGATCGGGTGGTGAGCGATCGCGTCCTCACCGTGTACTTTACCCAGGGCCACCAGGAGTTTACCTTCGACGGCAGCGAAACCGGCTTTTTGCAGGCGGCTACCGCCCTAGAGGGCAAAGGCGACCTAGTGCAGCCGTTGGATCTTTCCCAGACCAAGGCCGTGCCAGCGGATGCCAGCGTGGTGGTGGTGGCTGGCCCCGCCGCCGAGTTTTTTGAGTCTGAAGTCAAGGCACTGCAAACCTACCTCGACGGCGGCGGCAGCCTGATGCTGATGATCGACCCTCGCACCAGCCCCGGCCTCGACAGTCTGCTCGACCCCTGGGGGATCACCCTCGACGATCGCATTGTGCTCGACACCTCGGGGTCAGGTCAGATCGTCGGCCTGGGCC
>JAIXUR010000449.1 GCA_027483425.1 Cyanobacteriota bacterium
ATACCACCGCGCCTGGGCCGCAAACTCGGCCCCCAGGGTAGACACCCCCAGGCCCACCACCGCCAACAGCGCCACCCAGTCAAACCCGGAGCCCAATCGCCCCAGGGGTCGATGCCACAGCTGCCAGAGCAGCCAGAGCATCGGCAGGGTGAGGCCCACTTGCCACAAAAATACCCAGGGCCACGACACGATCAGGGTGCTGCTGCCCGGCACCAGGGTAAAGATGACGTAGAAGGCCGCCATCAGCAGGGCTAGCAGCGTGCCATCGCTGGCCTCTGGGGCAGAGGGTTTGGTCTTGGGCAGAGCATCGGTCATAGTCGATCAGGTAGGGTCAGGGGGTAGCGAGATCCAGACTGGCGAGGCGAAACCCATGGCGGGTCGGGTGGGGTAGGCCCAGGGCCTCGGTGCGCAGGGTCTCGAGGCGGTGGTCTAGGGCCGGGAATTCTCGCGGCCAGGGGGGAAATAGGTTGAGCTTGGCTATCAGGGTATACCGCTGGAGATGCTGCGGCGACAGGATCAGGGTAATTTGCTTGGCCTGGTAGTTGCGGTAGGCAAAGGTCAGCAACCCCCGGTAGCCCTGATCCGGGGTGGTGATCATAGAGGTTAGCCAGGGACGTAGGGGCCGAGTCGCCAGGCTTTCTTCCAACAGCAGCGTATCGAGGTCGGGTGACTGGTTCTGGGGGGCAAGGGGGGTAACAGGGTAGCGCTCGGGATCGAGCCAGGTGGCCAGGAGCTGGAGCTCGGGGGTCTGCTCACCCAGGCTGAGGTGGTGCTCCACCGCCTCCAGGGCCACCGTGGGGTCAGTGTCGGCCAAGAGTACCCCCGAGACCACCGGACGCAGCCGGGCAGGGTCGACCTCAACCCGAGGCTGCCCGGTCCACCAGGCGAGCAGGGCGCGGGTTTCGTAGAGGGTGCTAAAGCCAGGACTCTGGGGCGGCACCTCGGCCAGCAGGGCGCCGTATTCCGCCAGGGTAGCCTGCACAACGGCGGGGTAAATCGCTTCATAGGGGGCGTTCTGCCACTGGGGGTAGGTGAGCGAGGCGGGGTTCACCAGGGCCTCTAGGGTAAAGGCGGCAATACTCTCGGGCCCATGCTGCCGGGCCAGCAGCAGATCCCCCAGCAGCCAGTAGCTATAGTTGCGGTTGCGAGGCAGCAGTTGTACGGCCCGAGCGGCATAGGGCAGGGCGGTGGCCGGATCGGTGGTCTGGTGCAAAACCGCCAGGTTGTGGTTAAACCAGACATCGTTGGGGGCTGCCTGCTGGGCCTGGTGGGCGTAGTCGACCAGGAGCGATCGCAGATTTCCCTGGGCCTCTGACTCCCCCAGGGCCTGGTCTAGCCCCCACAGCGCTTCACTGGCCACCGCTGGGGCGGTCGGATCCCAAGGACTGAGGCGTTGGGCCTTGTACCAGCGGGTATCGGCCAAATTAAGCTGCTGGTTGTAAAAGGCGCGGTCGGCCAGGGCGTCGAAGGCAATGGTGAGGGTAAAGGGCAACCATAGGGTGATCAGCAGCCCCAGCCCCAGGGCCACCGCCAGGCGCGATCGCCGTTGTCCATCACTCCCTAGGGGCAAGGGTTGAACCAGGTAGCGATCGCCCAGGGCCAGCAGCAGCACCATCAGGCCCACCAGCATGCCCGCAATGGGAATATTTTCGAGTTGATAGTCGGTCAGGCTGGAGACCCCGTAGGCCAGCAGGCTGCCGCCAATCCCCCCCAGCAGGAATCGATCGGGGGAATCAAGGGGCTGTCGCCACAGCCGCAGCCACAGTCGCAGCACGAGCACAATGCCCCCTAGACAGACCCCCACCCCCACCAGCCCCAGTTCCCCCGCCAGCTGGGTGGGGGTGCTGTGGAGCTGCTGAATGTGGTCGAGGCCCGCCCCGGTCTCAATCGGGCGATACAGGTTGGAGACGCGGCTCATCACCCCAGGGCCCACCCCCACCCAGGGGCGATCGCGCAAGATATTGACGGCCAGACGCGCCATAAACCAGCGATCGAGGGTAGGGCCATCGGGCACAAACCCATCGGCACTAAACCAGGTGCGAATGCGGGGGTTGCTGGCCAGGGCCAACCCCAGGGCCACGGCCCCCCCCAGCCCAGCGAACCCCCAACGCCAGCGCTGGGCAGGCTGAATCCGCCCTAACCGGCTCAGCCAGGTGGCCCCCAGCCACACCCCTAGCCCCAAGGCCGCCCCCCGGGAACCACTCACATACAGCGCGACTAGGATCATGGCGGCCGCACCGCCCCCCAGCCAGCGTCGCCAACCCTGGGTGGCCAGGGTCGCTGCTACGGCCAGGGGCAAGGTCAACGCAAAATAGCCGCCCACAAAGTTGTGGTGGCCCAGGGGCTGATGATTCCGCAGGGCGGTCAAAAAATTGTCCGAGGCCCACATGGCTTCGTCGGGTCGCCACAGGGCCAGGCTGATCACCGCCGTCCCTGCTGCCACCCCCACCAGCGCCCACCAAAGCCGCTGGTGCGTCAACCAGCCCCCGTGGCCCGGCCTATCGACCTCGTTGCGGTAGACATACAGCGCTGCGCCGTAGATGGCCACCAGGCTGACATTCCACAGGGCCACCCGAGGAAACGCCGAGGCCAGGGTCGAGAGTCCCAGGCTCAGGCCCAGGCCCAGCAGCCCCCAGTCTAGACCGTAGCCCAGGGCAGACATGGTTCTGGGCTGGCGCAGTCGCCACCACAGCCCCCCCAGCAGCATGGCGCTGCCCCCCTGCCACAGCAAAATCCAGGCCCAGCCCACCATACGGTAATAGCTCAGGGGCAGCCAGCTAAACACCATCAGCACCAGCCCCCCGGCCAGCCAAAATCCTGGCCGCGCCCCGCTCCAAAGGCCGATCGCCCCCTGGTCAGCGCCCGTCGCCGCCGGAGTCTGGGATGAATCGGCGGTCAATAGGCCCCCTTACCCCAGAGCACAATGCCCAGGGTGGCGATGACAATGTCTAGATCCAGGTTTAAGGACCAGTTGTCGATGTAATGCAGGTCGAGACGGGCCACATCGTCGAAGGTATCGATGTCGGAACGGCCCGAAATTTGCCATAGCCCCGTCACCCCTGGCAGCACCTGGTGACGAATGTTGTGCCAGCCGTCGAACTTCGCGACATCTCGCACGGGCAGGGGCCTTGGCCCCACCAGGCTCATTTGGCCACAGAGCACGTTAAACAGCTGGGGCAGCTCGTCGAGGCTGGTGCGGCGGAGCAGGCGACCCACCCGCGTAATGCGGGGGTCGTGCTTGACCTTAAACAGCACCCCATCCGCCGACTCGTTGTGCTGCTCTAGGGCCGCCTGACGCTGGGGAGCATCGACCCCCATGGTGCGAAACTTCCACACCTGAAAGATTTTGCCGTGCAGACCCACCCGCTCCTGGCGAAAGAAGATCGGCCCCGGTGAATCGAGGCGGATGGCCAGGGCAATACCCAGCAGCAGTGGCCCCAACAGGACTACTCCAAGGCCTGCTCCCAGGTAGTCCAGCCAGCGCTTGAGGCGATAATCCCAGCCCCCCATCAGGGGGGCATCGAGCCGCAGGGTGGGCAGGCCGGCCACCGTTTCGGGGGTGCCTCGGCGGTAGAGCATGTCGCGGCTGGTGGGAATCAGCTGCATGGCAATGCCCGCCCGCCGCAGCTTCCAGTACAGCTCGGACGCCAGGTCGGCGGAGGGAATGCTCTCGGCCAGCACCAGGGTAGCCCCCGACGCCAAAATCGCCTGGTAGGTGGTGGCCGAGTTGGCGGTGGTTGCCAGGGCGGCCCCAATCACCGGTACCTGGGCCCGCTGGAAGAGCACATCGGCCAGGCGCTTCAGGCGGGGGGCGGGGGCAATCAGAAACACAGCTGTAGGGGTCTGGGCCTGGATCAGACGATGCAGCACCAGGTTCACCACCAGCCGCAGCCCGACCACTAACCCCACTCCGCTGAGCCAGGCCGAGAAAAACAGCGATCGCGGCAGATCCAGCTTGGGGTCGTAAAAGTACATCCCCACCAGGGAGCCCAGATAGACCCCGCTGAGC
>JAIXUR010000572.1 GCA_027483425.1 Cyanobacteriota bacterium
AATGGCCTCAAAATTCAGCGTTTTTGCGGCCTCTTGGTAGCAAAATATACTTAAGGCAATCCTTTTCAAACAACCTCTGAACTCGTTGCCCTATCGCCACTATTACATTTGAAAGGGTTTTACTGGCCTCCTTTCGAGGTCAGGCGAGAGGAGCCTGACCAGGTTGAAGTCACTGAAGCTAGTGTATGGAAAGGTCGTATCGATACCCTCGTGATTAAGGACTATTTTTGGATTTTAGTGATTGAGGCTAAGAACTCAGCCTTGGGCATTGACATGGCCATTCCCCAAGCGCTTGGCTACATGTTAGCCAACCCCAATCTAGAGCGCTTCACCTACGGGCTAGTTACCAATGGTAGTAGCTTTGCGTTTCTCAAGCTGGATCAGACCTCTTCCCCCATCTATGAGGTTTCTGATGTCATGCTGCTATTACCAGGGCGGAATGTCCTGGGCCAGGTTTTGCGGGTGATGAAGCGCCTGGGACAGCAAGTTTTAGTCTAATTCCTGTGATTATTGACGTAGTTAATGCGGGTGCCCGCCCAGCTCAGCTTGTTGCGCAGGGTGCCGTAGTAGGAATAGTCTTGCCGCAGAATAATAAACTGAGCCATGGCCTTGGCCATGCGAACATCGACCCGCTGTCCCGGCCAAATGGCCGTGCCCAGGACCCCATCCGTCCATAGCTTGGTCGTGAGTTCGGGGTCGGCCAGGGGCCACACGCTGACCACAGAGCCCGGTGGCAGCACAATGGGGCGACTCGACAGACTGAGGGGGCAAATGGGCGTCACCACAATGGCATCCATACCGGGGTGGATAATCGGCCCCCCGGCTGCTACGGTATAGCCCGTCGACCCCGTCGGGGTACTGATCAGCAGGCCATCCCCCTGGTACTGATCGACCACTTCCCCATCAATTTCCATTTCCAGAATTGAGGTCAGCATGCGATCGGGCGAGGCGGGCTTAATGGCCATTTCGTTCAGGGCCAAGTACACCTCGCTCATGGGCTCTAAATTTGTGCGATGCCCCTCATAGATGCGGGCCTGGAGCATCATGCGCCGCTGCACCGCAAAGCGATCGCTGAGCAACCGCTCCCACACGGCATCCGTGTCATCCATTGCCTCGGAGCTTTCGGTCAAAAACCCCAGATGCCCCCCAATGTTGACCGCCAAAATGGGGATATTTTCTGCCCCCAGGTGGCGGGCCGCCGTTAGGGCTGTGCCGTCACCGCCAAAGACTATGGCCAGGTCGATCGGCTGGCTCACCGAGGCCAAAAAAACCGGATAAGGATTATCCTTAGGACCGCTGGGGCCTCTCAACACCTTGGCACCCAGGGTCTCAAGCTGATGGGCACATTTCTCAGCCCACTGTTGGCTCAGCCTGTTGCCAGCCTTATGGACAATAATAACTTGCTCAAGTTGCACAGCAGCCCGCCAACTACTAAGGGACACGCAAGAAAATAAGGTACCAATTGCCGACTTTCCCAGCGGTGCATTGCTGCGCGAATGCACCCTACAGCGATCAACACACCCGGTACTTTATTTAGAAGCACGTCCCTAAGGGCACCCCATGTATTGTAAAGCGGTTTATTCGCCTACCACTTCAACAGGTTGAACTGCTCCATATCGACCGTGTCGCGGTTGCGGTAGATAGACAGTACGATCGCCAGCCCCACCGCCGCCTCAGCCGCCGCAATGCTAATCACAAACACCGCAAACACCTGGCCATTAATCCCTACGGGGTCGAGGTAGTTGGAAAAGGCCATCAGGTTCAAGTTGACCGCATTGAGCATCAGCTCAATGGACATTAGCACCCGAATGACGTTGCGGCTGCTGACTAGACCATAAACCCCAATACAAAATAGGGCCGCAGCGGTGAGAAGAAAGTACTCAAGTTGCATGGCTAAAGAAGAACCCGTTCTAAACTAATCTCAGGATATTGACGGTCGCCAGACGGCTAATCGCACCGGGGATTGCCCAGTTTAAACAGCCCCTAGGGCTAACGTCCTGGCTCGGAGCCCGGCACCGACGACACCAACTCTCGCGGCCGCTCTGGAAGCTGTAACGCCTCTGACGCGGGCTCACCAGGGGCCACATCGGGAATAAACTCGCGCCGGGCCAGCACGATCGCACCAATCAGCGCAATCAGCAGCAGCACCGAAGCCAGCTCAAAGGGCAGCAGGTAATCGGTAAAAAAGTGGATGCCAATGACCACGGTGGCCATCTCTCCGGTGGGCACCTCAGCGGAAATCGCCCAGGGAGTATTGAGCACCGATGCGGTGAGCAGGGCAAACAGGCCAACGCAGACGCCGCCGGTGGCGACTTTGCCCACCCAGGCCTGCTTGATGGGGGTAAATTCCTGCTCCTTATTCACCAGCATGATCCCAAACAGGATCAGCACGTTGACGGCCCCCACGTACACCAGCACCTGGGCGGCGGCCACAAACCCCGCATTGAGCAAAATGTAGAGACCCGCCATGCTGGTGAACACCCCCCCCAGCAAAAATGCCGAGTAGACAATGTTATCGAGCAGCACCACGCCTAGGGCACCCCCTAGGGTCATCGCGGTCAGTATGCCAAAGGCAACGAGTTGTACCCCTTCCGCTAGCGTCACAGTCCTGAACTCCTGGTAAACAATTGAGCGATCGCAACAGTGGGTTTGGCCTAGGTGAATGTACCACGGAAATCCGCTAGGTACATCAGCTTTCGGTCTTGGTCTCTTTGGGGGCCGCCTTCTGGGCCGCCTCTAGAATCTCCTGGGGCATTTGGCCCGCCCGACGAGCGTTGGGCGGCAAATCGTGAGGATCCATAACACCCTTAGGCAAGTAGGCCAGCTCTCGCAGGGGGGTGACCATGGGATCTTGGGTGACCTTGTAGGGCAAACGACCTAGGGCCACATTGTCGTAGTTCAGCTCGTGGCGATCGTAGCTGGCCAACTCATACTCTTCGGTCATGGAGAGGCAGTTGGTGGGGCAATACTCCACGCAGTTGCCGCAGAAAATACAGACTCCAAAGTCGATGCTGTAGTGCTTGAGGTTTTTCTTCTTGGTGGTTTTGTCAAAGTCCCAGTCCACCACGGGTAGGTTGATGGGGCAAACCCGCACACACACTTCGCAGGAAATGCACTTGTCAAACTCGAAGTGAATGCGACCCCGAAACCGCTCTGAGGGAATCAGCTTCTCGTAGGGATACTGCACCGTGATCGGGCGGCGACTCATGTGGTCAAAGGTCACAGACAGCCCCTGGCCGATATACTTGGCCGCCTGTAAGCTTTCCTTGGCGTAGTCGCCGACTTGTTTTAGAAAACCCAGCATGGGGGGTTGGCCTCCAGAGTTTTACAGGTTGTGGACGGGTGTCGAGCAGGAATCAGGGGGTGAGTTCAGGCCCTACCTCTAGGGTAGGACAGCCACTCTCCGCTAGCCACCAAAGGCCACGGGAAACGCCAGCTTAAGCGCCGCCGTGAGCAGCAGGTTGACCAGGGCAACCGGCAGCAAGAACTTCCAGCCAAAGTCAAGCAGTTGGTCAATGCGAATGCGGGGCATGGTCCACCGCAGCAGCACCGCAATAAACACCAGGGCATAGGCCTTGAACAGGGTCATCATAATGCCCAAGGATGCGGTGATGACCTGAAGCCAGGGCGTTGTTTCGCTCACGCCGATCAAGCTGGCGAGCCAGCTCACGGAGATCGGCGACTCCCATCCACCCAGGTAAAGGATGGAGACAATCAGCGCCGACAGCACCAGGTTTACGTAGGACCCCACGTAGAACAGACCAAACTTCATGCCGGTGTATTCGGTCTGGTAGCCTGCCACCAACTCTTCCTCAGCCTCGGGCAAGTCAAAGGGCAGACGCTCACACTCCGCCAGGGCCGCAATCCAAAAGATCAAAAACCCAGCCGGTTGCCGCCAGATATTCCAGCCCAAAATGCCATAGCCCGACTGCTGGTTGACAATATCGATGGTGCTCAGGCTATTGGACATCAGCACCACCGCCAGCACCGCCAGCGCCATGGGAATCTCGTAGCTGATCGATTGCGCCGCCGCCCGCAAGCCCCCCAGGAGAGAGTACTTATTATTAGAGGAGTAGCCCGACATCAGCAGGCCAATGGGGGCGATGCTGGAGAGGGCAATCCACAGAAAAATGCCGACCCCGAGGTCGGTTATCACCAGGTTCTGGCCAAAGGGCACAATCAGGTAGGACAAGAACACCGGAATGACGACGATCGCAGGCCCCAGCGTAAATAAGATGGGGTCGGCCTTGGCGGGGGTGATGTCTTCTTTGAAAATGAGCTTGATGCCATCGGCGGCGGCCTGGAGAGTACCTAGAGGCCCAGCAAACTCAGGGCCAATGCGCTGCTGCGCAGCGGCAGAGATTTTACGCTCTAGCCACACCGTGACAAAAATGCTGACCGTCGCCCCAATTAGGATCACCACCATGGGCAGAGGCAGCCACAGGGCACTGGCGGCACCGGGGGAAATCCCCAGGTCAACCAGCGCGTTGACGAAGCTACCTTGTAGGTCAATTCCTTGATTCATGGGCCAGCCCTTAGCAACGGTACAGTTGACTCTAGCGAGGAAAAAACATTTCCCTAGATTCTACCGCCATCTTCGCCCTATCTAGCGAGCCAAACCGAGACGATTCATAGGAAGTTTAGTTGGCTGCCATTGGGATCTGGCAGGAGTGGATGGGTAGGGGCAGACCTATGTGTCTGCCCTGCAGGTGTGCCCAGCTTGCGTGGATACTTGCTGGGCATCCTAACTTTTAAAACAACGTGCCCTAAGCTACAGCGGTCGCTGTCTCCAGCCTCGACAACAGAACATAGTGAATACGGTGGCTTGGCATGGCGGTTACAGCTTGGATGCCCCCGGAGGTACTGGATCCCCAGCGACCTCAAATTATTGTCTGCGGCCTGGGGCGGACGGGATCGCGCATTTTTTCGCTGCTGCGGCAGCAGGGGGCCAGGGTGGTGGGCATCAGCTATCATCCCTTGCCCGAGGTGGTGGGCGAGGTGGTGGTAGGGGAACTGCGATCGCCCACTACCCTGAAAGCAGCGGGCATTCACCAGGCCCATACCCTGGTGCTGGCCACCTCCGACGATGCCCTCAACCTGGCCATTCTGACCCAGGCGCGCATTCTCAACCCCAATATTCGCATTGTCAACCGACTGTTTAACATCAGCCTGGGCGAACGTCTCGACCATACTCTGCCCCACCATGTCAGCCTGAGTTCGGCCACCCTAGCCGCGCCGCTGTTTTCCTTTGCCGCCCGTGGCCATCGGGCCATTGGTCAGCTTCACCTGTTTGATCTCACCTGGCCGATGTACGAAGAGGTGATCGATGCCGCCCATCCCTGGTATGGCAAACCGCTAAAATCCCTCTGGGACAATCGATCCCAGCTCTTAATTCACTACCACTCTACCCATAGCCCGATGGATTTGGTGACGGCGGTGGTGACGGGGCAGGTACTCCAGGTGGGCGATCGCATTGTGGTCGCCACCCAGCCCCAGCAGCCCCGCATCAAGGCTCGCCACATCGCTCAATTTTGGCAGCGCCTGCTGGTTACCCTCGACCATGGTCGCCGTCGTGCCCGCGCCACCCTGCTAGTGATTTTGGCGTTGCTGATTACGATCGGTTTGGCCACCGTTACCTACCTGTGGCAGGATCTCGGCACCAGCTGGGTCGATGCCCTGTACTTCTCGGTGGGGATGATCACCGGGGCCGGAGGGCAAGAACAGGTCGCCGAAAAGGCCTCGGCCAGCATCAAAGTCTTTACCGCCGCCATGATGCTCGTGGGGGCCGGGGTAATTGGCATCTGCTATGCCCTCCTCAACGATTTCATCCTGGGCACCCACTTTCAGAGCCTGTGGAGCGTGGCCCGCATGCCCCGTCAGCACCATTACATTGTTTGTGGGTTAGGGGGCGTAGGCTATCGCATCGCCCTCCACCTCCACCAAACCGGTCACAAGGTCGCCGTAATTGAGCAAGACATCAACAATCGGTTTTTACTGTCGGTCAAGGCGCTTAAAATTCCGGTGATTATCGGGGATGCCAACCTCACCTCTACCTTGGAGACTGTTAATCTCGCTGCGGCCCAGGCGCTGCTGGTGGTCACCAGCGATGACACGATCAACCTAGAAATTGCCCTCACCGCCCGCAACATTAGTCCCCAGGTGCCTACCGTGGTGCGCATTTACGAGGCCGAGTTTGCCCAACAGGTGCAGCAGGTCTTCGAGTTTGACCAGGTGCTGAGCCCGATGGATTTGGCGGTTCCCACCTTTGCCGCCGCCGCCCTGGGGGGCCGCATTTTGGGCTGTGGCATGGCGGGCGATCTGCTCTGGGTAGCGATCGCAACCCTGATTACCCCCCACCATCCTTTCTACCATCAGTCGATCCAGGCGGTGGCCAAAACGGCCCACCTGGTGCCCCTCTATATAGAAAACCAAAATCGCACCCTCCACGGCCACGACCTGCTGGATGTGACCCTGACCGACGGCGATGTGCTCTACCTGACCATGCCCGCCAATCGGCTCGACTGTCTCCAGTACACCCCAGCGGCGGTGACGGAAGAGATCAGGGGATAAGTAAGTGGTTTCATCGTCCCGACGCTCCGCGTCGAGACGTGCCCCCCGACGCTCCGCGTCGTCTACCCCAGGGCTCTGGTGCTATGGGGTTTTGGACTTCATCG
>JAIXUR010000581.1 GCA_027483425.1 Cyanobacteriota bacterium
GTTACTGATGGTCAGGATGGTGCTGTCCGAGGTTTTACTGGTTGTTGCGGTGTAGCGGCGGTTGCTGTAGGTAAATTCGGTCTCTTGCCCAGGGGCGGGGAGTGGGGTGAGGGGGTGAGGGGGTGAGGGGGTAGGGGGTGCGATCGCCGCTTCGGCTAACTCGGTCACTATCCCAGGCTCGGGCAGCTCTAGGGGTGGTATTCCCAGAGCAGAGCCTGGGCCACTGGACAGATTGGGGAGGGAGGGGCCGACGGGGCGGGGCGGGGGAGAAATTGGGGCGGCGGCGACGCTGGGGCGTCCTTTTCCCTGGGTTCGGGTGGGTGTAGGCGCGTCTGCGGGGCGCACCCCTACTAGCTCTAGCTCAATACTGGTGGTGCCCTGCCACTCGTTTTGCTTCAGTTTATAGGCCACATCTAGGTGGTTGGGCAGGGGGTAATATTCGCCCCAGCGCCAGGCGATCGCCTTAATAGTCCGATCGCTGCCCGCTTCGGCCAGCACCAGCTTGAGGTGGTCGCGATTGCGGCCTACGGTCTGTTGCTCTAGCACCCGCACCTGGGGGGTCCAAAACACCGGGTCGGGGTTCTCAATGCCGCAGGGGTGCAGGTGGTCGATCTGGTCAAACAGGGCCTGGTGAATGTCGGCCAGCTGGGCCTGGCCATCAATGTTGACCAGGGGCTTGAGTAGATCCACCGTCAGGGTCTGGCAGGCGTAGTGGGAGAGGCGCGACTTGATCTGGCGCAGGTGCTTGGCCAAAAAGGAAAAGCCCCCGGCGGCCCGGTGACCACCAAACTTTTCCATCAGGTCGTGGCAGGTTTGGAGGGCGGCAAACACATCAAACTCGGGAATGCCCCGAGCCGAGCCCCGAATTATCTTCTGATCGTCGTCTTCGTAGGTGCCGATGAACACGGGTACGCCGTAGCGTTCCACCAGCCGCGAGGCCACAATGCCAATCACGCCGTGGTGCCAGCCGGGCTGCACGACCACCAAGACCCGGTCTTGCTCAATATCAATGGCTCCCACTTGCCGCTGCTGCTCGCACCAGGCCACAGCCGCCTGCTCAATGGTCTGGCACAGGTCTTGGCGGGTAGCATTAATTTGCTCACACTGCATGGCCCGCTCCAGGGCCACCCCGACATCGTCGGTGGTGAGCAGATCAATCACAATCTGCGGTTCACTGATGCGGCCTACGGCATTGATGCGCGGCCCCAGGCGAAAGCCAATGTGTTCGGGTTTGAGGGGTTTGCTCTGGTCGGCCAGCCCCGCCACCTGAATCAGGGCCTGAATGCCAAAGAGGCGCGATCGCGGCAGGAGCCCTAGCCCCCGGCGCACCCAGCGGCGGTTGACCCCCGTGAGCGGGGCCAGGTCAGCAATGGTGCCCAGGGTAAATAGCTCGAGCAGGGGCCCGGTGAGATCCTGGGTGCGCCCCAGGGCCTGGGCCAAACACACCGCCAGAATGTAGGCCACCCCCACCCCGGCCACCCCCCGGTAGGGCGAGGTTTCTGGCAGCAGCTTGGGGTTCAAGATTGCATTGGCGGGGGGCAGCTCGGGGGGAATGTCGTGGTGGTCGGTGATGATCACCGCTAGGCCCAGCGCCCGCGCCCGCTGAATGGGGGCCACCGCCGCAATGCCGTTATCGACGGTGAGAATGAGGCTAACCCCATCGGCGTAGCTGTCTTCAACGATGCGGGTATTGATGCCGTAGCCCTCGGCCATGCGGCTGGGAATGGTGTAGGTGACCTGGCCGCCCAGGGCTCGCAGGGCTCGCAGCAGGAGGGCGGTGCTGGTCATGCCGTCGGCGTCGTAGTCGCCACAGATGGCGATCGCCTGTTGAGTGTTGATCGCCTCGACCAGCAGCTCTAGGCTGGCGGTCAAATCGGGAAACTCGGCCAGGGGCGAGGGCAACTGCTGCCGCTCGGGGTCAAGAAAATCGGTCGCCTGGGCCGGGGTGGTAATCCCCCGGTTAATCAGCACCTGGGTGAGCAAGGGCGACAGCCCGGTGACCTGGGCCAGGGATGTCGCTAGGGTGGCATTGGCTGTCGCCACCTGCCACCGCTGGCGCGGTAGACCAGCCGTGAGACTTGTGGTGGTGGTAGGTGGCGACTCAGGCACAGCACTGGAGCACTAGATCAGATGAACGTATCATAGCTGGAGATTCCAGTTCGGTTAAACGAGGCCACACTCCAATAGAGAAGCATAATTCAGTGTGATTGCTCCCGACCATTGCCAATGGCTCGGTCGAGTCGCTACACTGTAGATACTCTGTATATACACCTCTTCAGAGGGGTTGGATCGCAGGAATCCAGTTAGCCTATAGGTAGGTTTCAACGATGGTTGCAACAGTTGCCAAGTGGGGGAATAGTTTAGCCGTTCGGATTCCCCAGCATGTGGTCAAAGAGATTCAGCTAACTGAAGGTGCCGAGGTCGATCTTGTTGTAATCGATGGCAATCTCGTGATCAAGCCTAGACCCCGTAGGCGCTATTCCCTAGATGAGTTAATTGCTGCTATCACACCTGAGAATCTGCACTCAGAGGTTGAGAGTGGAGCCGCTGTGGGGAATGAGGTTTGGTAGCTTCAGTCGATCGCTATATTCCAGACCGGGGGCACATCGTTTATTTAGGGTTTACTGAAAAAATCAGTGAGAACTGGAAATCGTCTTTTGGATTAGGCCAACCATCGATCTTGCCAGCAAGGCCATCCACCGCCCCTTCCCACTAGTCCGTGAACGCCGCTGAGTACCCTGAGCCTACAGGCTCCTTTGGCGGCATAGCAGCGTCTGAACGAGGCAAAAAATAAAAAGAGCGGTCGGAGCCGCCGCTCCAAATTCATCACCAGAACCGTAATGGCCATGGCGGTGGCGGCCGTGTGAGGAAGTTTTGCCATTACCCGGTTCAGACTAAAGCGACGTTTGCCCTGCCCAAACTTGCCCTCAATGGCATTGCGAATCCGGGCATCCTGTTGGGCTTGACGCTCAAGGGCGGGTTGGGCGGTAGCAGCCGGTCGCCCTAGGGGTGGCCCACTGAGGCGAATCCCTCGCGCCTTGCACCACTGGCGGTTAGCGCGGGTGCGATAGATCGCGTCGGCGTGGACCGATTCTGGATAGACCCCAAAGCGGTCTTTGTAGCGTTCGACCTGCTGAGGCAAGTCGAGGGCTTCATTGAACGCCTCCCAATTGAGATGGTCGATGAAGCAAAAGCCCTGAACACAGCTGACGGCCAGTTTGGCCCCAAACTCGACCGGGGTTCCCGCTTTGCCCCGCACGATGGGGCGGACGTGGGGTTGAGCCAGACTGACAATGCGATGCTCAACCCGATGGTGGCGCTGGTGATACATCAGCCACTGCTGACGGTAGACCTCTTGAATCACCAGCAACCGCTGGTACCAAAAGCCCGCCAACACCTCAAACTGGGCCCCCGCTGCGACGACCTGTCGAATCTGCCCCAGGTTGCGACGCAGGTATCGCAGTTGCTGGCCAATCGCCTTGCGAATCTGCCGACGGCTCGGACGGCGCTGCTTGGCCACTTTAAGAAAGTTTCGGCGGGCCTGTTGCCGGTATGTACGGGGCTTACGCTGCCCCGGTTGACGCATCGTGGCCCAGAGCTGATCCAAGATCCGTTCACTGCTGGCTCTGGCTTGGTTGAGCAGATGCAAGTCCGTGGGATAGTGGATGTCGGCTGGAGCCACCGTCGCATCCAACAGCAGTTGACCTTGATTGGGCGGGTCGTCATCCGCCGACGACGGGCCAGCGTCATCGGCGGCGTTGTCGCTCGGATCCACCTCGCTCGAGGCGGGGGGAGTGGCCTCAGCCTCCGTAACTTCCACAGACGCCGCCCCCGGCACTAAGACGGCCTCCACCACCGCCTCGTTCACCTGGTTCACGAACGACAAGCTCAATCGCTGGCGAAAGTGCGTCATCATTGACGCGTCAAACGGCGCTCGGTCACTGTACTCGGACAGCCCCAAAAAGTACTGCAAGTATGGGTTCTCCCGCACCTGCTCCACCGTCTCTTCATCACTCACTCCCAGCCGCTCTTTGATTATCAAGGCTCCCAGCGCCATCCGAAACGACTTCGCGGGTGCCCCTCGACCCTCGCTGAACTGCGCGGCATAGCTCGACTCAAACGCCTCCCACGGAATCATCGCCGCCAGTTTCACCCAGCGATTCTCCCCCGATAGCTTGCCCCCAAATGGCAAGTAGAAGTTCTCAAAACTCAGTTGACCTGGGCTCGTTTGGCGGTACATCGGTCTCTGCGTCCAAGGATTTCAGCGGCAGTGCACAATTTTCCTTGCACTTTAGCAGCTCTCAACCACGCCGAATCACCCTTGTTGCTTCGCTTTGAGCACTTTTTCAGCAAGCCCTACTTAAGATTTGTTTGTCCAGATCAACCTGGGCAACTATATCAATCGCCAAGGAGTGATATTGACATTCACCGGCAAGCGATGGATTTGGCCGAGCAGGCCGACCTAAAAAGGCTGCGCGGAGATACGTCCCAGGTTCAGGATCTGCTGCGGCAAGCGTTGGAATTAGAGGCCGAGGCAGCGGGCATGGTGGCTAATGATGTGACGGCTGAGCCGACCCGCTCTGTCCTACATCGTAGTGCGGCAACCCTAGCTGTCGAGTGTGGCGAGTTGTCCTTGGCAGAAAAACTAATCGCCAGGGCTTTGGCCGGTGCGCCTCCCTCGGATATCGCCGCAGAGTTAAAAGACTTATTTATCCAGATTAACCTGCGCAACTATCTCGATCGCCAAGGGGTGACGCTGACAGAAGACCAGTTGCAGCTTTTATCGCGTTGATCGAGCTGCGATCGCCCTCAACTGGCCAACAACTTCCCCTGGCCCTGAATGCGGTCGCACCACTGCTGAGCCAGCGCCGCCATCTCTTGGCGCTTAGAGGCTGTAAAAGAATAAGGTCATGGAACTAGGGATTCTGTTTCCCGTGGATGAATGATGTAGTTCCACTGGGGACAGATCTTGCGACGAGAAATATTGAGGTCTGCCATCTGAGCATCCGAGACTTTGACCTTGGTCGGGTAATGGCCTTTGAGTAAGGTGGCTTTAACCTTTAGCCCCGTTTGAGTCGACGTGCCTCGAATCAGCGCCGTCATCATCGCCAACGACCGCAGAGGCTTGCCGGCCCAATTGATTGAGATTGAACTGAATAAGCGATGTTCAATGGGATTCCATTTTGAGGCCCCCGAGGGATAATGACAGACCATAATTTGGAGATGATAACAATCTGCCAGCAACTGCAACTGCCGTTTCCAGTTGCGGACTCGGTAGCCGTTGGCCCCACCAGCATCACAGAGAATCAGCACTTTACTCTCATCAGCGAACCGGGGACGATCCGTGCGCCGATACCACCGCTCAATCGCATCAACCGCAAAGTCAGCCGTGTCCCCACTGGTGCCTAAGTAAACATAGCCTTGATTGTGAACCAGATCATAAATCCCGTAGGGCACCGCTCGGGCCACCGCATCTTGGGCAAAGTCGTGGTCATTGACCTGTTCTGCCTGCTGGCACCAGGTTGCTCCGGCATTCTTAAAGTTGCCAATCAATTCCTTCTTCTTGGTATCCACGCTGATGACAGGATGTCCTGCCTCTATAAAGCGCCGTTTCACCCGCTTGATGTAGCGAAACTGCTGGTCTCGTTGAGGATGCTGAGTGCGGGCAATAGACTTGCGATTGGCCTTGAGAGAGTACCTTTGTCGCTTCAGCAGACGACCGACACTGGTATGGCTAATGAGCACACCGATGCCGACCAGAGTGGCTTGCAGGTGACGCAGACTGTGCCGTATCCACTTGCACGGACCGCAGGGGTCTCCTGCCGTTTCCTCATCCACCATTCGGGTTAGCGTGAACTCGAGTCCCGCTACTTTTTTTCGAGGGGTTTGCGCCCACCGCCGACTACTCTAATGCGTTCAGCGGGGCAGTCGACTAGGTTGTCGGCCAGTTCCCGACGGCCCCGGCGAATCGTATTGATATCTAATCCCGTCACCTCGTGCATCCGCTGAGTCCCACCATGACCCAATCGGTTGGCTTCTAGGGCGGCTAACCAGCGCCGTTGCCGTTCGTCCAACTGGCTCATCAAGACGTTGAGTTGATGATGGTAGCGGCTAGCATTCCCATCTTCAACTTGGCAAGCCTTGCACTCACACTGATGAATGGAACGGATAGACATGGATGCTCTCCTCCTGGAATATGCACCTCTTTATCTATCCTAAAACCATGAATTTATTTCTTTACAGCTCCTTAGCTTCATTGGCCCATAGCTCAGCCCACCCCAGCTTCCACCGGCTCAGCAACCGTTGCAGATCAACTAAGTCACTGGCAAAGGCGATATCTGTTTCTAGGTTAATGCCGAGCACAGCCCACTCAATGAAAAACTGACTCTCCCTGACCAGGTGCTGGGCCACCGACTCATCGGTGCCACTGCGAGCTAGCACCTGAATGCGCGTCAGGTTCAGCGCCAGACTATCAAGCTGTGTCGCCTGGTTAGCCTGAAGGTACTGCGCCTTGAGA
>JAIXUR010000098.1 GCA_027483425.1 Cyanobacteriota bacterium
ACTGCCAGGAGCGGGGCATGGTGCTGATTCTAGATGAGGCCCAAACCGCCTTTGGTCGTCTGGGCAGCTTCTTCGCCTTTGAACAACTGGGCATGGTGCCCGATATTCTCACCCTCTCTAAAACCCTGGGGGGTGGCTTGCCCCTGGCGGCCACCGTTACCAGTGAGGCGATCGAAGCCGATTGCTACGAGAAGGGCTTTATCTACTACACCTCCCATGTGTCGGATCCGATGCCAGCGGCGGTGGGTCTGGCGGTGCTGCGGGTGTTGACCAGCCAAAACCTGACGGAGCGGGCGGCAACGATGGGAACCTACTTAAAGGCTGGCTTGCTCAAATTGAAGGATCGCTATGAGGCGATCGGCGATGTGCGCGGTCGCGGGTTGCTGCTAGGGGTGGAGTTGGTGAAAGATCGAACCAGCCGTGAACCTGATCCCGAAACGGGGGCCGCCATTACCCGCCGCTGTCTGGAATTGGGGCTGAGTATGAATATTACGGCCCTACCCGGCATGGGTAGCGTGTGGCGGATCGCTCCGCCGTTGACCGTGACCCAGGCAGAGCTAGACGAAGGACTGGCGATTTTGGAGCAGGCGATCCGCGATTGTCTGTAAGGTAAATGCAGGTAAATGGCTATTAGTCCGCTTAGCTTACACTGGTGAATAGTTTTTCTGGCATTGGCGCTATGCCCAAGACTCCGCTGCAAACACCGCTGCATCAGCTCTACGATGAGGATTTTGTCCGCTGGGTTGAGGCTACTATTGCCTGTCTAAAAGAGCGAGACACCGAACAACTCGATTGGGACGGGCTGATTGAGGAGATTGAAGATTTGGGTAAATCGGCCAAGCGAGAGCTAGAGAGTCGCCTCAGTGTTTTGCTAGCGCATTTGCTCAAGCGCTGCTACATCAACTCGCCCAACGACTATCGCGGCTGGCAGCTCACCATTTTGGAGCAACGCAACGCCCTCAAGCGTTTGCTCAAGCAATCTCCCAGCCTCAAGGGCTACTTTCAGGATGTACTCGATGACGTTTATCAGGACGCTTTAGCAGAAGCCTCAGCCGCTTACCCCGCCAGCGAATTTCCCCAGGCTGCTCCTTTTGGCAAAGAGCTACAAGCCCTTCTCACCGAGGAATTCTGGCGTTAAAACGCTCTCCTTTACCCATTCATACTATCCGCCTACAGTCTCCCCAATGAAGATCCTGCTCGTGGATGACGAAGTAGAACTGACCGACCCCCTGAGTCGGCTGCTCACCCGTGAGGGCTACAGCGTGGATGTAGCCACTGATGGGGAAGCAGGCTCCACCCTGGCCAGCCAGGGCGGCTACGATCTGCTGATTCTCGACTGGATGCTGCCGGGGCTGAGCGGGCTAGAGATCTGTCGCCAGGTGCGATCGCGCCCAGACAGCACCCCCGTCCTTTTTCTGACCGCCAAAGACACCCTCAACGATCGCGTCGATGGCCTCGATGCTGGGGCCGACGATTACCTGGTTAAGCCCTTCGAGCTGCGCGAACTGCTGGCGCGGGTGCGGGCGCTGCTGCGGCGATCGCCCAATCTCGAGGCCTCCCCGCCACCGCGCCTCACCTACGGCGATCTCAGCCTCGATGAAGCCAACCAACTGGCCCACCGCCAGGGCCAGCCCGTAGAGCTATCGGACAAAGAAACCCGCCTCCTGGCCTACCTGCTGCGCCAGGCCAACCAGGTGCTCACCCACGAGCAAATTTACCAGGGGGTCTGGGACGACCAAGAGGCCCCCAGCAGCAACGTGGTCGCCGCCCAAATGCGCCTGCTCCGCCGCAAAATTGAGCCCAAGGGCACTCTGCCGATCATTCATACGGTCTATGGGAGAGGGTATCGGTTGGGGGGGTAAGGGGATGGATTTTGGATTTTGGGGGCGAAATTCCTATGTCCGCAGCAGAGGCCACCGGGTTTAGAGCACCGGTACAGTAGGGCTAAAAACCCGGTTTCTTCGTCGCTGCGCTCACGATATGACTTGCATTCTGGCCAAGAAACCGGGTTTCTGTACCGACGTTCTAGAAGCTTGAGCCGGGCTGGCGCAAAAAGTCTGCCTCGGCTGGGGTGGTCTCTCGCCCCAGCACCTGATTGCGGTGGGGAAAGCGGCCAAACCGCTGAATCACCTCCCGGTGACGCAGGGCGTAGTCGAGGGTCGAGGCAAACTCTGGGTGGGTGGCGTGGAGCGATCGCATCAACTCCACACAGCGATCCTGATCGGCCAGGGCCTCGCTGTGCTCCAGGGGCAGGTAAAAAAACAGGCGTTCTACGGGTAGCACCTGCTGGTCGTAGCCCTGGGCCAGGGCATGGTAGGCGGTGTCTCGGGCGGCGCGATCGCTGACAAAGCTGCGCGGGTCACCGCGAAACAGATTGCGCGGCACCTGATCCAGGAGTAGCACCAGGGCCAGGCAGGGGCGGGGCTGGTGCCGCCAGTCCGCCAGATCACCCCCAACGGCCCGTTCGTAGTCGGCCAAAAACAATCGACGCAGGGTGTCATCAAAGGCCAAGTCTTTCATAAACCACACGGCCCGCTGCTGACCATACTCCCCAGCTGGATCCTCTGGGTCATCAAACCAAAACCGTAGAATAGTCTCCGCCCTGTCCATGGAAAATGCCCTAGCCCCCAAATGCGCCCGACATCAGCTTACCCGTAGCGGGGCAGACACAGGGGTCTGCCCCTACCCGTCCACCCACCCCCATCCCCCATCTAACTCAACACCAGTGGATCCAACGCATAGTCTTCCCAGTCCTCGTGCGAGCGATCGGAGAGGTAAGGCGTCACGACAAACTGGGGCACCTCATCTCCAGTGACATCAATCCGCACAAAGGAGTAGGGGCGCTGGCGCTCGACCTTGTGGCCCGTAAGACCCACATACAGCTGTGATTTGGCCACCAGCTTAAACTCCGTCTGCCCGTCGAGATCGGCCCCTAGGGATTCGTAGAGCATGGTGCCCTCGGGTCGCTGTCGCCGCAGGCTGAGGCCACTGCCGCCACAGACCAGACAGTTCATGTGGCTGTCGGCGTGGCCGGTGTCTTCGGTTTTGAGGTATTCAAAACAGTGGGCATGACCGTTGAGCACCAGGTTGACCGGCGGGCGCTGGGGGCCAATGTCAGGTATCGCCGCTGCCACCTGGTCGAGCACCCAGCGCAGGTTCTGGCGAATGGCCAGGGTTTGCCCTTGATCCCACTTGGTCGCCTCGGTCACGTAGGGAGGGTGGTGAAAAAATAAGATCCGCCCCCGTACCGCTTTGTCCTGCCAGGAGGCAATCAGCCCATCCCGCAGCCACAGCAGTTGCTCGGTATCCACTAGCGCCGTGGGCTTGGGTTGGGACTGTTTCTCAATGTCCAGCAGCATTTCCTCCAGTTGTTCCACCTTGGCCTGGAGGTCATCCAGGCGCTCCTGGGCATGGGGGGCATGGCGTTGCAGGCGGAGGGCTTCGGCTTGCACCTGCTGCAGGTGACGCTGAACCGCCGCTCGCTGGGTGGCGAGGCGCTGGCGATGGTCACCCTTCGTAGACCGCTGGGGGGACGGCGCTGGGTCATTAAAGGTGCTGGAGTCGAGGGCAAAAAAGTCGATGCCGCCGTAGCGAAAGGTGTAGTAGCGATTGGGCAGCCGAGTAAACTGCCCTGGCCGATAGCGCAGCCCCCGGCTGTTTTCATCCCAAAGACCATAGTGACGATCGAGGTGAGCCTCCAGCTGATCGTCGGATAGGGCCTTCAGGTAATCCAAAAAAGCGCGGGCATAGGTATCTCCCACCCCAGAGCCGCGCCAGCCCACATTGGGGTTGAGGTTGATCCCCAACAGCTTACGAATGGGCTGGGTGAGCTGCACCAGAATGCTGTACAGCCTAGGTAGGTTGTAGTAATCGTGGTTGCCTGGCACCGCCAGAAACGGGAAGCGAAACAGCATCTCGTCGAAGGCCACTCGCTCGGGGCGATCGCCCCCCACCAGCCATTCTCGATAGGGCTTAATAAAATTTTCTGGATACTGCTCGCTAGAGCCCACCTGGTACACCACATCCCCGGTGTGCAGCAAAAATCGGCAGTCCTGGAGGTGGGGCAGCATTTGCTCGGCAATGCGCCGCTGGGGGTGGTGGTCGGGGTGCGGCCCCGAACCGCTATCGCCAATGACCAAAAACGAAAACGCGGGGTCGTCGCTGCGGCCATCCTCTAGGATCAGTCGGGTCTGGTCGATGTGACGCGCTAGGAAAGCCGGGTGCTGCCAGCAGACACGCTCTTTCATTTTGGCAACTTTGGTCAAAATGGGCGGGTCAAGAATGGAAGCCATGGCGTTGTAGGTAGGTTGACGCGGCGGTAAATAGCTGGGCCAAAACAACAGAGGCCCCATTTTAGGGTAATCTGACTTCCCCAAAATTGCCGAGTCGCTAGAAGGCGGCCAGTCGCGATCGCCCTGCCCTCTAGCCCAGGCAAGCTAAGCTAAATGTGGTAGAGCATATAGAGCCGCTTTGAGGGGATGTACTCCCTCTGGCCCAACGGTGAATTACCTATGGCCCTTGATTCCATCCATACCGTCATTCATCATCTTGAGCAGCAGCCCCGCTGGCGCGGTCGGGGGCAGTTTCGTCAGGTGCTCAACCAGTGGACGGCGGTGGTCGGGGAAGGGGTAGCCCGCCAGGCCGCCCCGGTACGCCTGGATCAAGACGTGCTCCATGTCGCGGTAGTTAACCCGATGTGGGCCCAAACCCTGACCCTGGAGAGACTCCGAATTCTGGCTAAGCTGAACGATCGCCTCCACCTCGACCTGCGCGACATTCGCTTTTCTAGCGGCGACTGGTACCGACACAACAAGGCTGCCCAGACTGGACAGTCTGGCCCAGCACCGGCCACCCGACCCCCAGACCTGCCGGAATGGCTGCGGCAGCACCCCTGTTTTGAACCTCGGACGATACCTAGGGGGCAGCAACGACCCTCCACGGCCGAGGAGAGCTTTGAGCGCTGGGCGGGTATGACCCAGCAACTGGCGGCCCAGCAGCCCCTCTGCCCCCAGTGCCGCTGCCATTGTCCCGTCGGTGAACTCAAGCGCTGGGGGCGATGCTGTATTTGTGCGGTTCAAGGGCTTAAGGGCCCGGTGGGGCGGCATTCTGTATGACAGGGTGGACCCCAAACACCTGGGCAAAGCTGGCCACGACCGAGGGGCGTACCGCCCCCACCGTCACCCCTGGGCAAAACTGGGCTAGGCTGCCCACGGCCTTCTCCGCGATGCCACAGGGCACAATGGCCTCAAATCCACCCAAATCTGGGCACACATTCAGCGCAAAGCCGTGCATGGTTACCCAGCGGCTGACCTTAATGCCGATCGCCGCCAGCTTATGGTCCCCTACCCACACGCCGGTTAGACCCGGCTGTCGCTCACCCTTGACCCCAAACCGAGCCAGGGTTTGAATCACAACTTCTTCGAGCTGGCGGAGATACCAGTGCAGGTCGCTCTGGTGTCGCTTCAGGTCGAGAATGGGGTAGCCCACCAGTTGGCCGGGGCAGTGGTGGGTGACCTCACCGCCACGCTCCGTGCGAAACAGGGGATAGGGTAGCGCTTCTGGGGGCAGTTTCAGGTGATCTAGGGTGGAGCCTTGGCCCAGGGTATAGACACCGGGGTGCTCGACCAGCAGCAGGCGATCGGGCTGAGCCTGCTCACGGTGGCCCTGCACCAGAGATTGTTGCAGGGCCCAAACATCGGCAAAGGGGGCTAGTCCCAGGTCATACACATCGCAGTGCGGCCGTGATCCCCAGTGGTTTTGCCCCATAGTTGTCAACCGTGCAATAGCGCAAGTTACTTTAAAAAAGAAGCTCTCTGCAATCAAGAATTATCAACCCATGCAAAGGATTCTAACGGACAAGGTCGCCCAGAATACAAGGTGTTAGGGTAAAACCATCAGCCGATGTATCGAAGGAGTCCGCTTTATGAAGCTGGTAATCCATGGCAGAAACATTGAGATCACAGACGCGATTCGGGAGCATGTAGAGCAAAAAATCCTCAAGGCGGTGAGTCACTTCAAACACCTAACCAACGAGGTAGACGTTCATTTATCCGTAGCACGCAACCACAGAATAGGGGATAGCCAGTCCGCTGAGGTCACCCTCTTTGTAGACGGAGCCGTTGTTAGGGCCGAAGAAAGCAGCGAAAACCTCTATGCCAGCATCGATTTAGTCGCGGATAAAATTAGCCGCCAGCTACGCAAGTTTAAAGAAAAGCGTAACACCCGCATGCAGGGCACCCTGGGCAAAACCACCGAGGCCTATCTCAACGAAGCCCCGGTGACCGATGTCACCCATGTGCTGAACACCAGTGAGCCCCAGCTCCCCGAAGAGGTCATCCGCAGCAAGTACTTCGCCATGGCCCCCATGACGGTGACCGAAGCCGTGGAGCAACTGGTGCTGATCGACCACGATTTCTATATGTTTCTCAATGCAGAAACCCAAGAAATTAACGTGGTTTACGAGCGTAACCACGGCGGCTATGGGCTCATTCAGCCCCGCAAGCCCAGCCTCAACGGCCACGGCAATGGTCACAACAGCACCAAGGCTAAGCAGCCCACTGGAGCCACGACCCACAGCTAGTCCTTAGGTGTATTAGACACTCCCCAAAGGCTCGGGATTAATTTCAATCTCGAGCCTTTGGCGATCGCACCCCCCAGAATTCTCTAGCCCGTATCTAGGCAGGTAGGGTGGGCACTGCCCACCAGCGTTAGCTTGGTGCCATTCACCCAGAGTTCTTTGGCCAGTATTCAGTCACTTCGCCCATCCCACAAAACCCTGGGGTCTGCCTAGACCAGCCAGCTCGCTAGGCAGGGGAACGAGCCAACAGCGGTTCCACGCCACCCTTAGCATCCAAGGCCAAGAGGTCGTCGCAGCCACCCACGTGATAGTCATTGATGAAAATCTGCGGCAGCGATCGCCGTCCGTCGGCCCGTTTAGACATCTCGCTGCGGGCGGCTTCATCGCCATCGATGCAGTATTCGGTGTAGGCAATGTCTTTTTGGTCAAGCAGGCTCTTGGCGCGAATGCAGAAGGGGCAGCGGCTCCAGGTATAAATTTCGACGGTAGGGGTCATGGCACGCCTCCGGGATCAGGGTTAAGGTTCCCTGCATTCTAGCTTTTCACCAGGGGAGGGGGAAGGGAGTGGTTTATGTGCCCCGTCCCCGTAGCGTGGGTCAAAGTTCCACGTCTCTGCCACACACAGCCCCCTCACCTATGACCCACGTCACCTCTTTGCCACACACCGATCGCTTTGTTCCCACGCCATATCCCGCTCAACCATGCGGCCTGTGTGGAACGTGGGTCAAGGAAGACCCTGGGTTCAGCCGAGACTGGGGGGGTGACCCACGCTACTCGGTTCCTTTTAAGGCGTGGGCGATCGCATCGACCACCCGCGACACCTCCACAATCGCTAACCCCTCTACCTTCACCGACTGCCCCTTGGGCACGATCGCCCGCTTAAAGCCCAGCTTGGCCGCCTCCTTCAGCCGCAGTTCCAGTTGGGAGACAGGCCGTACCTGTCCACCCAGGCCGACTTCACCAATTAGCACCAGTTGTGGATCGACGAGGCGATCGCGAAAGCTGGCCACCACCGCAATGGCGATTCCCAGGTCAGCGGCGGGTTCCCCCACCGTCAGCCCCCCGGAGGACGCCACGTAGGCATCCAGCTTCGAGAGGGGAATCCCCACCCGCTTCTCTAGAACCGCCAAGATTTGCAGCAGCCGGTTGAACTCAATGCCCGTGGTTGAGCGGCGGGGCGAACTATAGCTGGTGGGACTAACCAGCGCTTGCAGTTCGACCACCAGGGGGCGGGTGCCCTCGCAGGCCACGATGGTGGCAACGCCCGGCACCTGCTCATCGCGGTTGCCCAAAAATAACGCCGAGGGATTGCTGATCTCCGCCAGGCCGTGATCGACCATTTCAAATACCCCCAGTTCATGGGTAGCGCCAAACCGGTTCTTAACCGATCGCAGCAGGCGGTGGCTGGCAAAGCGATCGCCCTCAAAATAGAGCACCGTATCGACCAGATGCTCCAAAACCTTCGGCCCTGCGATCGCCCCCTCCTTGGTCACATGGCCCACAATAAACAGCGAGATATTCGATCGCTTAGCCAACTGCATCAGCGCCGACGTACATTCCCGCACCTGGGAAACGGATCCAGGGGCCGAGGTCAGCGCCGCATAGTACAACGCCTGAATACTGTCGATAATCGCCACTGTCGGCTTCAGCGATTCCAGTTCCATCAAAATCGTTTCCAGGTCAATCTCCGGCAGTAAAAACAGCTGGTCATCTACCGTCTCCACCCCAGAAGTTTCATAGTCTTCTGGATCCTCCTCCGCCCCTTTTTTTGCCCTTTGCCCTTTGCCCTTTGCCTTTACTCCCCCACCCTCCACTCCCCCACTCCCCACCTCCCCCACCGGCCTCAGCCGCTGCCATCGCAGCTTCACCTGCTGCCCCGATTCCTCGGCACATACATACAGCACCCGCTGCCTTGCCGCCAGTTGGTTCGCGACCTGTAGCAGCAGCGTCGACTTGCCAATGCCCGGGTCGCCCCCCAGCAGCACCAGAGAACCCGGCACAATGCCGCCGCCCAGCACTCGGTCTAGCTCCCCATAGCCCGAGGGTAACCGCGCTTGGGGATGGTCTTGAATCTGGTTCAGCGTCATGGCTAGGCGAGGCTGACTGGCTTTAGCGATCGTAGCTCCACCCCGACTGCGCCCCAGGGCCGACGCTCGGGTAGTATCTTCCTTGGTCGGCTGGGCCTGCTCTACCAGGGCATTCCAGCTGTTGCACACCGGGCAACGGCCAAAGTACTGGGGCGACTCCGCCCCACATTCGTTGCACACAAAAATTGAGCGAGATTTAGCCATCACATCCCCTACCTCGGTGGTTTCCCAAGGCGATAGTCGTCTCTAAATGATCACCGCCATTCCGCAATAAATCTTAAAAAAGCCTAAAGCAGATCTATTTTGAGCCTGCGGCGTGAATCAATACCCATAGAATAAGCAAACGCTTTAAGCGTTACCCTGGCATTGTCTGCGCCATGGTTTAGCGTTCTTGCCCCATACTGGCTCCGCCTAGGTCGTTCCATCGGATAATTAGCTTTCAAAAGTTAATTATTAAACGTTGCGATTATTTATAGAATATGACGTTATGTAGGGAGACGTGAAAGCCTTGGAAAACAACAAAGAAAGAATTCTGGTGGTGGATGACGAAGCCAGTATTCGCCGCATTCTTGAAACCCGCCTATCGATGATCGGCTATGACGTGGTCACCGCCGCCGATGGCGAAGAAGCTCTGGAAACCTTTCGGAATAGTGATCCTGACCTAGTGGTGCTAGACGTTATGATGCCCAAGCTTGACGGCTACGGCGTCTGCCAAGAGCTGCGTAAAGAATCTGACATTCCTATTATTATGCTCACGGCGCTGGGAGATGTGGCCGATCGCATCACCGGTCTAGAGTTAGGGGCCGACGATTACGTAGTGAAGCCTTTTTCGCCCAAGGAGCTAGAGGCCCGCATTCGATCGGTGCTACGCCGGGTCGATAAAACGGGTATGACGGGCATACCCAGCTCCGGTGTGATCTCCGTCAACACCATTCGCATCGACACCAACAAGCGGCAGGTGTACAAGGGCGACGAGCGCATTCGCCTTACCGGCATGGAGTTCAGCCTCCTTGAGCTACTGGTCAGCCGTTCGGGAGAACCCTTCTCGCGCTCTGAAATTTTGCAGGAAGTGTGGGGCTACACCCCCGAACGCCACGTGGACACCCGCGTGGTAGACGTGCACATCTCCCGCCTGCGGGCCAAGCTCGAAGACGACCCCAGTAATCCAGAGCTGATCCTGACCGCCCGAGGCACCGGTTACCTATTTCAGCGGATTGTGGAGCCCGGCGAAGAATAGTCGGTAGGGTAGTCTGCTAGAATTTGCTCAGGTTTTTAACAGATTTAGCAGATGGGTTTTAACCGGGCACGCATTGCCATTGACGCGATGGGGGGCGACTTTGCCCCTGGCGAGATCGTTGCAGGTGCCATTCGCGCCAGGGCCGAACTAGACGTTGAGGTCATCCTGGTCGGTGATGTTGACCGTATCAAAGCGTCAACGCCCAGTGTCGACCAGCTCCAGGGCATTGGCCTGGTATCCGCTGAGGGCACCATCGAGATGCACGAAGAGCCCCTTAGCGCGCTGCGAAAAAAGCCCCAGGCCTCGATTAACGTAGCGATGGATTTGGTCAAACGCAACCAGGCCGACGCCGTGGTGTCGGCTGGGCACTCGGGGGCCGCCATGGCCGCGGCCTTACTCCGGCTCGGTCGGCTCAAAGGGATTGATCGCCCAGCCATTGGTGCCGTCTTTCCCACCGTGGTGGCTAACAAGTCGGTGCTCATTCTAGATGTCGGGGCCAACGTAGACTGTCGGCCTAAGTACCTAGAGCAGTTTGCCATGATGGGTACCATCTACTCTCGCTATGTGCTGGGGGTAGAAAACCCTCGGGTGGGGTTAATTAACATTGGCGAAGAGCCCAGCAAGGGCAACGATGTCGCCCTCATGGCCCACCAGCTTTTAGAAGAGAATCCCAATATCCCCTTTGCGGGCAATGCCGAGGGGCGCGATATTCTGTCCGGGCAGTTTGACGTCGTGGTCTGCGACGGGTTTGTGGGCAACGTGCTGCTCAAGTTTGCCGAAGCGGTGGGTGAGTCGGTGCTGCAAATTTTGCGAGAAGAGCTCCCCCAGGGGATTCGAGGCAAGATCGGGGCGTCAATTCTGAAGCCCAACTTGCGCCGCATTAAGCAGCGGGTCGACCATGCTGAGCACGGTGGCGGCTTGCTGTTGGGGGTGGCCGGGGTCACGGTGATTAGCCACGGCAGTTCCCAAGCCCCCTCGGTGTTTAACGCCATTCGCCTGGCTAAGGAAGCGGTCGACAACCGTGTCTTAGACCGCATTCAGGCCCAGTACCAGCGGGTCGCTATGCCCGCAGCAGACGGAGAATAACCCGTGGAACAGTTTATGCCCGGCGTGTCCCTGGTGGGCAGTGGCTCAGCTTGCCTGACCGTACCGCTGACCAATGATACGCTCAGCCAACGTGTCGATACCTCCGATGAATGGATTTCGGCCCGCACCGGCATTCGCCAGCGCCACATAGCGGCCTCCACCGATTCCCTCGCCTCCCTTGCCACCGAGGCGGCCCGCAATGCGTTGGCCATGGCCGAACTCAAGGCCGAGGAGGTGGATTTGATTTTGCTGGCTACCTCTACCCCCGACGATCTGTTTGGGACCGCCTGCCAAGTGCAGGCCGCGCTAGGATCCACCCGTGCCGTCGCCTTTGATCTCACCGCCGCCTGCTCCGGATTTGTGTTTGCCCTGGTAACGGCGGCGCAGTACATTCGCACCGGGGTGTTCAAGAACGTAGTGGTGATCGGGGCCGACGTGCTCTCTCGCTGGACCGATTGGGACGATCGCACCACCTGTGTGCTGTTTGGTGACGGGGCCGGGGCCGTGGTGCTGCGGGCCAGCGATCGCGATCGCCTCCTAGGCTTTGAGCTGTGCAGCGACGGCTCCCTTAACCACTGCCTCAATCTGGCCTACCAACCCGAGTCCGTGCCGCTGGTTGACGATATCACGGTCCAGAAGGGCACCTTCGCCCCCATCACCATGAACGGTCGCGAAGTCTATAAATTCGCCGTTAGCCGTGTCCCCGACGTGATTGAGAAAGCCCTGTTTCGAGCCAGCCTGACCGCCGCAGATATCGACTGGCTAGTACTTCACCAGGCCAACCAGCGCATTCTCGACGCCGTGGCCGACCGGTTGGGCGTACCCTTAGAACGAGTAGTCAGCAACATGGCGCGCCACGGCAACACCTCGGCCGCCTCCATTCCCCT
>JAIXUR010000478.1 GCA_027483425.1 Cyanobacteriota bacterium
CTCCCCAGGCAAACCGGGTGGCCGCCCTGCTGCAGTGGGCCGACAGCCCCATGGGGCCAGGTCTCGCCACCCTAGACAGCCTGCTGACCGAGATCAGCGGCGGCCCTCGCACCACTTAGGAAACTTATAGATAGGATGCCCTGGTGGCCTTTGCATAGATTAGGCTAGGGGTGAGTCCTACTTTAGCCCGTGGGTTTACCCAGTTGGCCGTAGAACTGATTGCCCTCGACCAATGGACAACCTCCGAGGAGCCGTTGCTCTATGGGGCGGTCTCCACCGGCGATGTCTGGCAGTTTGGGCGATTCCACCGAAAGCAGCGACGAATCGATCAAGACCTGAATCTATATCGCGTACCCGCTGATCTAGACGATCTATTCCAAATTTTAGTCGGGCTGCTGGTCAGTGAGCGGAGCGTCTAGATAGCCAGCCTCTCGCATCAGACGGGGCCAGACCAGCACAAAAAAGCCTATCCACAGGCCAATGGGGACAGCTACTAAGCCGGTGAGCCAGAGGCGATGGAGCAACAGCCAACTGCCGCCCACGATCGCACATCCCGTCAGCACAATCGACCAAGGCTGACACCACCAGGGTTTCAGCTGCCAGGCGCTAGTGATGGGCGTTGGTTCAGTCATTAGGATGCTTTAGGTTGACAGCGATCGCACACCCCGCGCACCGTTACCTCATAGCCCTCGATCTGCCAGCGGGAGCTGAGGGTTTGCAGATTGAGGCTGGCCAGGGTCTCCCAGGGAATATCGGCGATCGCACCACAGCTCTGACAGCGAAAGTGGTGGTGCGGGTCAACATTGGCGTCGTAGCGGCAGCCCCCTTCTTCGAGCAGCACCTCGCGCACCAGGTTGACCTCGCGCAGCGCCTGTAGCGAGCTGTAGACCGTCGCCTGGGAGGATGTGGGTGCAGCCTGGTTCAGATCGCTGAGAATATCGTCGGCGGTGGGGTGGTCGCAGCGGCCCAGCAGATTGGCATACACCGCAAATCGCTGGGGGGTGACGCGCAACCCCCGAGACTTAAGCTTGGCAACGATTTGATCGGTTTGGGACGACATTCTCACCGGGCTCCGGCCCTCAACACTACGGAAATTCCGCTCCAAATCAGCGGCGGGTAGACAGACTACGATACTCTACTTTTATAAGATTAGCATTCTCATCTAAGACTCACATCTGTTTTCAAAAGATTCTGAAATTTGAGTTATTATACTTATTGAAGATTTCTTAACTCAGAACTATTCTGAGTTAAGCTACAATGGCTGAACACGCAGTTAAGTTTTTGTAAGACCCCAAACGAGGTAACTATGGCCGCTATTGAACATGTACCCAGCGTTGTATTCAAGACCCGCGTGCGGGACGAGTCTGTGGGTGGTTCTAACCCCTACCGCTGGCAAGACCTGACCACCGACGATATCTTCGCTGGCAAGAAAGTGGTGGTGTTCTCGCTTCCCGGTGCCTTCACCCCTACCTGTTCCTCTAACCACCTGCCCCGCTACGAAGAGCTCTACGATGAGTTCAAGGCCCAGGGCGTTGACGCCATCATCTGTGTCTCCGTGAACGATGCCTTTGTCATGTTCCAGTGGGGCCAAAAAGTTGGCGCCAACAACGTCTTCCTACTGCCCGATGGCAACGGCGAATTTACCCGCAAAATGGGCATGCTGGTTGACAAATCCAACCTGGGCTTTGGCATGCGCTCCTGGCGCTACTCCATGCTCGTCAACGACGGTGCGATCGAAAAAATCTTCGTCGAGCCCGACTTTGGCGACAACTGCCCCATCGACCCCTTTGAGGTCTCCGACGCCGACACCATGCTGGCCTACCTGAAGGGTACTGACTCTGCTGGTGTCTCCGAGCCCCGTCTGGCCTTCGTGGGCTAATTGCCCCTACCTCATCCCAGGTGAGTATTAGGCAAAGGGGGTTTCGCTATCCCCTTTGCCTTTTTAGATCAAGGGGTGTTGACTAGCCGGTAGGGTAGGCACTGCCCACCAGTATTCACTGACAATTCCGACCATTCCCGCCTCTAGCGTCTCCGAAAATTCTCACCTCCATCCTTCAAAAAAACCTTTTAGCCTAAAGCTATGGCCTTGCCCATCCCCCATAGGCTCCATCGCAGTCCTCTCCCCCAGTCGCAGCTATGAAACTCACGAGCAAAACTCTCGATACCCGCGTTGACCAGGTTTACGACGCCATCGTAGTGGGCGGCGGTATGGGGGGATTGTCGGCAGCCATTTACCTGGCTCGCTACGGTCTCAAGTGCCTGGTGGTCGAGAAAGGCAAGGGGCGATCGCTGTGGATGCAAGACCTGCGCAACTACCTCGGCTTGCCCCCGGACACCCCCGGTCGCGCCATTCTCAACCACGGCACCCAGCAGGCGGTGGAGTGGGGAGCTGACTATCTGCGCGGCTACGTAGAAGACGTGGTGGATGAGGGCGATCACCTCGCTGTGCAGGTCAAGGTCGGCAAGGCCGACAGTATTTATCCCGTGTTTCGCACTAAGTATCTGATTGCGGCCTCCGGCGTCATTGACGTACTGCCCGAGCTCGATAACATGCAGAATGTCTACGACTATGCGGGCTATACCCTACATGTCTGCATGATCTGCGACGGCTATGATATGTGGGATCAAAAAGCCGTGTTGATTGTGGGCAAAGAGTCGCAGATCAACGCCGCCTTTGTGCTCGATTGGTTTACCCCCTACATTTCGGTCCTCACCCACGGTCTATGCACCGTCGGCGACGAGATGCGGGCTAAGCTGGCCGACTACGGGTTCCCCCTCTACGAAGCGCCGATCGCAAAGTTTTTGGGTGAGCACCACAAGATGAGTGGCGTAGAACTGGTCGACGGCACCGTCATCGACGCCACCACCGGCCTGATCAACATGGGTTCGATTTACCACAACCACTACCTCAAGGGCATTCCCAACCTGGAGTGGGAAGGGGAAAACCTGGTCACCAACCCCATGGCCCAAACAACCCACGAGCGCATTTTTGCCCTCGGCGATCTCAAGCAAGGGCTGAATCAAGTTTCAGTAGCGGTGGCCGATGGCACCCTAGCCGCCACCCAGATCTGGCGTAACATTCGCCGCGCCAGCCCCCCCCGCAAGTGGGAAGAGCACCTGGCCAAGGCCACCGTATCCTAGCTACAGGCCAGCGGCGATCGCGTACATTGCCCCGGTAATTTGCCGCAGCTGTTCCGGCTCAGTAATGTAGGGCGGCATGGTGTAGATCAGCCGCCCAAAGGGACGTAGCCATACCCCCTGGGCCACCAACTGGGGCTGCACCACGGCCATATCGACCGGCTGGTGCAGCTCTACCACTCCGATCGCCCCTAGCACCCGCACCGCCTTCACGGCGGGAAGGTCGCGACAGGGGGCCAGTTCTTCCTTGAGCTGGGCTTCTAGGGCCACTATCCTGGCGACCCAGTTATAGCTCTCCAACAGGGTCAGGTTCTCGAGGGCAACCGCGCAGGCTAGGGGGTTGCCCATAAAGGTGGGCCCATGCATAAACACACCCGCCTCCCCCTGGGCAAAGGTTTCGCTGATGTGGTCGGTGGTCAGCGTAGCC
>JAIXUR010000448.1 GCA_027483425.1 Cyanobacteriota bacterium
ATGGGGGTTTCCATGTGCACATGGGCATCGATGCCACCGGGCAACACCAGCAGCCCGGTGGCATCGTGGCACTCAGCATCGTCTACCGAAAGGTGACGGCCAATGGCCTCAATGCGACCATCTTGGATCAAAATGTCGCCCTGGTAGTCGTCTACCGCCGTGACAATGCGACCACCCTGAATGAGTACCGTAGCCATAGCCAGCCCCCAGAAACGAAATAGCTAAACGAAACGGCTGTGCGAAACGGCTGGCCAAATTGGCCGAGCCGATTTTCCCCAACGGGGGCGCAGCGTTGCTATGACTATAGTGAGGGTCTGGGGTCTTGCCCATTAAATAAATATGCAGCCCTAGCTGCGATAGTGCAGCTCCTCAAGCCAGGTGCAGAGCTCATCGGCCGAAGCATGGTCGATGGACAGTTGGCTCATGGGGTCGTAGGCATTCCATAGGGGGTGGCCAGAGGCGTCGGTAGCTGGCCACACTCGGGGCTCGGAGGTGGCGTCTAGGTAGTTGAGGACGGCTTGCCAGACGGAACCCAATTTGGCCACCAGGCTGGGGAGGTTTCCGGACGTAGGGATGGGCCAGTAGCAAGTATTCACGGTAGATCTCCTTTTGCGTCAAAGGTTTTTCGCCTATAAAACTAGAATATATTTCTGTATCTAAAATTACAAAAACTTTCTGTCATGGTAGGTATGAATCATTCTCATGGAAAGATCAATCATGGGTCGATGGCGTCGGTTTTTTAAGTTATGTCTGGTGGGTCTGCTGGCGGGCCTGCTGCTCCAGGCCGTAGGGTGTGGTTCGGCCACCGTGTCTGAGCCGCCGCTGCGGCTCACCATCGGGTTGGTGAGCTACGACGATGGGGCCAGCTCCCTGGAAAAGTATCAGCGCTTTCAGACCTATCTGGCCGAGCAGCTGAAGGCCGTGGTTGAGTTAGAGCCTGTTTTTAACGAGATCCGGGCCGTTGAGCAGGTTCGAGCCAACCACTGGTCCTTGGTCTTTGCCCCCTCTGGACTGGCGGCCATTGCCATGGCGGAAGCCAACTATCTGCCCATTTTGCCGCTGCTGGGTACCCCCAACCAAACGTCGGTGCTGGTGGTGCGCAACGACAGCTCGTTTCAGGTGCTGGGGGATCTGGCTAACCAGGCCATTGCCCTGGGGGAGGCGGGGTCGGCCACGGGCTACTATCTACCCCTCTACGATCTCTATGGCCTGACCCTACAGAAAATCGAATTTGCCCCCACCCCCGCTACGGCCTTAGAGTGGGTAGCCAATGGTCGAGTGGCGGCCGGGGCCATGGCGGAAGAAGACTTCCAGCAGTACCGTAAAACCCTTGAGGAGGGCACGTTTCGCATCTTGCACACCAGTCGCCCTGTCCCTCCTGGAGCCGTCTTAATTAGCCCCGCCGTCGATCGCAATCAGCAGCAGTACATTGAGCTGGCGATGCAGAATGCTCCACCCGCCCTGACCTCTGATGCGGGCTATGTTCCCAATGCGGCCCCGCCCGACTTAACCCAGCTGATCGCACTGGTCGAGAAGGTGCGGCCCCTAGAAGCTCGGGTGAAAGAGCAGCCCGCCGTACTGACCATCGAAGTAGACACGAACAAGGCTCTGCCGCCGGGCAATTAGGAGATAGCTGATGGCCAAGATAGTATTAAATTTAGAACTAGTTTTCTGATTGCCATGGATTGCTGCCGTAGTTTGCAGATAGTTTGGCAGTAGAGCCGTGAATTTCAGGCCGTCGGGGTGCTTGCTACTACATGAACAACCCTCTGGCCGCAACCCTCTGGCATACAGTCAGGAAATCGTTGCGGATGGGGTGAAGTGAACTGAAGTGAACGGGAGAGATGGTTGCCCGTTGGCGATCGGACTGTCTGTCGCAACCCTTGGAGCTGACTCGAGTGACCCCTGGACATCGCACCCTAGCCGCTATTATGTTGACCGATGCGGTTGGCTTTAGTGCCCGCATGTCGGTACATGAAGAACTAACCTTGGCTCAGCTGCAGCGCGATCAAGAGCTGATGGAAACGCTCTGTGAACAGTTTGAAGGCAAGGTGCTGAAATCGACCGGTGACGGCTTGCTGATGTACTTTGTCAGCGCTGTCCAGGCGGTGAGCTGCGGCCTAGAGATTCAGAAGGAACTGTACCGTACCCATGCCGCCGCCGATGGTGAGCTAGCGCTGCTGCATCGGATTGGCATTCATTTGGGGGATGTCTTTTTTAGCCAGTCCGATGTGATGGGGAACGGGGTCAATATTGCGGCCCGTCTACAGACCGAGGCGCACCCCAGTGGGCTTTGCATTTCTAAGATTGTCTACGATGTGGTCAAGTCACGGCTGGATTTGGATGTGACCTATGCGGGGCCGCTACAGCTGAAAAATATTCAGGATTTGGTACCGGCTTACCATGTTCACGCTTTTCCCCAGGCAAAGGATGAGCAGAGTCCGCCGCCGCCTGAGCCGGAGGATCTCCCTGAGCCCAATCTAGAATCTTCGGGCGATCGCAAGGTCTTGATGCCAGGCACTAAGATTGGTGGCCGCTATGTTGTGCAGCGGGTGCTCGGGCAGGGGGGCTTTGGGCGTTCTTACCTGGCGGAAGATGCCCAGCGGTTTGGGGAAGCCTGTGTGCTGAAGGAGTTTTTCCCCACTAAAAAATCGGGGCGAAATCTGCAAAAAGCGGTGGATCTGTTTAAGCGAGAAGCCAAAACCCTGTACCAGCTCGATCATCCCCAGGTACCTAAGTTTTTGGCCTGCTTTACCCAGAAAGACCGTCTCTTTATTGTGCAGGGCTACATTGACGGTGTGCCCTATTCTCAACTGCTGAAGCAGCGCCGTCAGCAAAATAGCCAGTTTTCCGAACCAGAGGTGATCCAGTGGTTAATCCAGATGTTGCAGGTGCTGGATTACCTCCACAGCTTGGGCATTGTGCACCGCGATATTTCTCCCGACAACATCATGTACTGTCGCGATCGCAACCTGCCGGTGTTGATTGATTTTGGTCTCGTCAGCGAGGCCATCAGTACCCTCCTCTCCGATGACATGACATCGCCTGACGAGGCCCAACCGGCGACCATGGTGGGCAAATTTGGCTACTCGCCCCCGGAGCAAATTCACCTGGGCCAATGTTTTCCCTGCAGTGACCTCTACGCGCTGGGGGTGACGGCGATCGTATTGCTGACCGGCCGCTACCCCCGCGATTTGATCGATGGGGAGTCGCTGGAATGGCACTGGCAAGCCTACGTCAGCGTCAGTCAAAATCTGGAAGATATTCTCACCCAGCTGGTGCAGCAAAAACCAAAGGCCCGCTTTCAAACAGCGACTGAAGTCATGCAGCGCTTGGCCGATCTGGCCGACACGGCTGATGCCCCTATCTCTTCCCTAATCATCGAGCCGACCTGGCCGCTGGCTAGCCAGCGCCTCGAGCCCCTGGCGGGCACGGCTCTGGCGGACG
>JAIXUR010000488.1 GCA_027483425.1 Cyanobacteriota bacterium
CCGCTAGCAGGTTTCCCTAACCAATAGGATGCGTCATTGACAGGTTCGATCCCCCCAGTTTTTTGGGGCAGAGATTCACCCATTCCCCCTGGATCAGAGGGCCGGGGGGAGCCTCCCTAGGCATCTTATCCCCATGAAAATCGCTTACCCGCTTTCCATGAACTGACTAAATTTATCTCAGTAGGACGCTCCCATGACAGCTCTTCAACACAATCAACAGCAGACTTTACCGCCGACGTGCCTGCCGCCCGAGGTCACTATTGTCGTCGTGCCCCGCGAACGCTTTCAGTTCGCCCAGGAATCCCTAGAAAGCCTTTACGCGGCCACAGATTTCCCCTTTGATTTGATCTATGTGGACAATGGTTCTCCGGCTAAACTGCGGCAGTATTTGACCGCCCAGGCCCAAAAAAAGGGGTTTCGGATCGTGCGGAGCGCTGGCCCTGAGGGGGGGGCGAACCATCGCTACCTTTCCCCCAATGCGGCCCGCAACCTGGGCTTGCAGTCCGTCACCAGCCGCTACGTGGTGTTTGTCGACAACGACGTGATCTTTGCCCCCGGCTGGCTAGATGCTCTGGTGAGCTGCGCGCAGGACACTGACGCCACCGTGGTGGGTTCGCTGGTCTGCCAGTACAGACCCCTGCACCAGACCATCCACTGTGCCGGGGGGCAATGTATGACGGCGGATGACCTAGAGCGATTTGTGCGGAGCGAATCCCCCGCTAGCGAGCCCGATGGCTGGACGATCTATGAGAAAACCTACGGCCAAAATCGGCAGGTGGAGGATGTGCGCGCATCTCTCTACCGACAGCCCACAGGGTTTGTAGAATTCCACGCCATGCTGGTGCAGATGGATTTCTTTCACCAGCATGGGCCCCTCGACGAGGGCTTTTGCTGCACCAAAGAATACCTGGACTTTGCCCTGGCGGTGACTCGGGCAGGCGGTTCCATCTACCTGGAACCCGCCTCGGTGGTCACCTTTCTCACCCATCCCCCGGCCCCTCGGCTGCGGTGGATTGACCTGCCCCACTTCTCCCTGCGGTGGAGCGATGCCTGGGAGCGGGCCTGCCTGCAACATTTTCAAAAAAAGTGGAATTTGGCGGACAGTCGCTACTTCCAAAAGCGCTACAAAAAGCTGGGCTGGCGACGCTGGGAGGAGCTGATTAAGCCCCGCATGGATAGCCTGGCTTGGCTAGGGCCGCAGCGGGCCAGGTGGTTGGAGAAGCGGCTGATTGCTTGGGAGAAAGGGCTGAATCGATGGTGGTGCGATCGCTACCTGCGCCGCACAGCCCAACAGCTGGGCTGTGACGTTGAGGCGATCGCCCTGGGCCAAAACTATCCCCCCATAACCCTGGCATCTCCTGCCGATTCGCCGGAGGGATTGGCTTCAGAAGCTTTGGCTGTGCATCGCTGAGGTGGTCGATTAACGGGCACCCCGCCGAGGAGGGGATGGGGGATCGATTTTCAAAACGTTGAACTTTACTTGAAATTACAGGAAAAACCATGCTGTATCGCGATTTTGGTAAGACCGGCTTGAAGGTATCGGCCATAGGCCTCGGCACCTGGAACATTGGCAACCAGTGGGGCGAAATTGACGAAAACACTGCCCTGGCTACCGTCCACGCCGCCCTCGACCATGGCGTCAATATTATCGACACCGCCGAGTCCTACGGCATTCCCTCCGGACTGTCCGAAGAGCGCCTGGGGCGGGCGCTAAAGGGCAAGCGCGACCAGGTGCACATCATCACCAAAGTGGGCCGCTGGGGACGGCGATCGGGCCAGACCGTACCCATGACCACTGTGGACATGGTGCGCCTCTGCGTCCACGCCTCCCTCTACCGTCTGCGCACCGACTACATCGACGTGCTGCTCTGCCACGAGGGCAAAATTGAAGATCCCAGCGTGTATTTGGAAGCCTTTGAATTGCTCAAGCAGCAGGGCACCATCGGCTCCTACGGCATCTCCACCGATAAGCCGGAGGTGCTGGAGCGCTTCAACGCCCAGGGTACCTGTAGCGTGGTGGAGCTAGACTACTCCCTGCTCAATCGCAAACCCGAAAAAACCATGCTGCCCTACTGCCAAGCGCACGGCATTGCCGTGGTGGCCCGAGGGCCGCTGGGCAAGGGGCTGCTGTCGGGCAAATACTCCACCGATACGGTCTTTACCGACACCGTGCGATCGGAATGGTACGACACTGACGCTGAGCGCGAAAAGCTTCACAGCAAGCTGGCCAAGATCGAACGGCTGAAGTCCGTCGTATCCCCCGGTGAAGCGATGGTGCGCCAGGCGATTCAGTTTGTCACCGCCCACGAGTGTCAGCCGATTACCATTCCCGGTGCCAAATCCCCCGCGCAGGCCGCGATGAATGCCCAGGCGGGCGACGCTACCCTCACCCCCGGCGATCGCACCGCCTTGATCTCGCTGCTCAAGGGCGACACCGTGGAGGCCAAGCTGCCTGCTGCCGTCTAAGCGTGGCGATAGAGACCGGGTTGCTTGACCGTTTGAGCCAGTAGCGCTGGACTTGCCCTAGCCGCAACGGGGTCTCTTTCAGCGGCCCCGTTGACCTAACAGGTTTACCTCCGTCCTTATTCCTAAATCGTTCCCATGATTGCCAACCTCACCTTGCCCTCAGCCCCAATGCCCCTGCCGGGCTACCCCCTGCCCCCCGTGCCTGCCAACGGCGTGCGCGTGATTTTGCTGCGCCACGGACGCAGCGACCTCAATGACGCTGGCCGCTACCAGGGTAGCTCGGATGATTCGCAGCTTACGGCCAAGGGACGACTGGCCTCGCGGCAGGTGGGGCAATATCTGCGCCACTGCCCCATCGATCACCTCTACGCCAGCTCCCTGAGGCGGGCCCAGCAGACCGTCCAGGAACTGCTGCCCCAGCTCAAGGCTACGGCCCCCATCCCCATCACCACCACCGCAGTGCTGCGCGAAATTGACCTGCCCGCCTGGGAGGGGTTGCTCTACGACGAGGTCAAAACCCGATTTCCTGAAGCCTATCGCGGCTGGCAAACCGCGCCGGATCAGTTTGCCATGGCTGAGCCGGGTGGGGCGATGGGGCGATGGGAGGCTGAGGAGATGACGTCCCAGGATGACTCAGAGATGCTGATCTATCCGGTGCAGGAGGTGTATCAGCGAGCGAGGGAATTTTGGGCCTCGACCCTACCCAAACACCAGGGCCAAACCCTGCTGGTGGTCAGCCACGGCGGCACCATTCAAGCCCTGGTGAATACGGCTCTGGATCTACCGATGATGCAACACCATGAGATGCAGCAGACCCACAGCGGCCTGACGGTGATCGACTTTGCCGCCAACATGACTACTCTGGCCCTCGGTGCTGGCCACCTACACCTGCTGAACCTAACCACGCCCGTGGGCGAACAACTGCCTAAGCTGAAGGCGGGCAAGCAGGGGCTGCGCCTGGTGCTGCTGCCCTGCCAAACGGGCATCCGGCCCGATGCCGCCCTGGCACAGCTGGTGCAGGGGCACCCCATCGTCGCCTGCGTGGTGGAAGATCACCCCTGCTGCCACCCCAGCCAGCGATCGCTGCTCACCCACCATCCCGAAACCGTTACCCTCTCCGTGGGCCGGGCCGACTTTCTGCACCAGTGGCAGCGATCGCTCCTGCAATCCCTGCGGCAGGTCCCGACGACCGAGCTGACCACCGTGGCCGCCGTGTGCCACCAATCCCACGCCGAATCCTTTCTGCGGAGAGTGATAGGCCGACCCTTACCCCTGCTGCCCAATGCCCTCACGGTACTCCACTACCCCGGCACCGAGATGCGCCCCATTCTCCAAACCCTGAACAGCCGCCCCGTGCCAAGTTGATGGGTTACCCCCCCATCTCCCCTTCACCCATCTCCCCTTCACCCATCCCCTCTTCACCCCCCCAGAGACCCCCTATGCCATCCCCCACTTCCCC
>JAIXUR010000596.1 GCA_027483425.1 Cyanobacteriota bacterium
CGGTATGTCCTGACCACACTCGGATTCTAGACCGGCTTCAGGGGCTAAATGGGTGGCAGAGGCCATCACCACGGGGGCAGCACCCTCGGCGATCGCGATTGGGTCAGGTGGGGTCGCCGCACAACTCAACATCAATTGAGCCGCCAATAGCCAAACATCCATCCTGGCATCCTGGATAACACTCTCAATGCCTTATTCACCCCAAAGGCTGGCCCATCAGGATGAAACTTAGAGTGACGAAAGTCACACAGAGCCTTGACAGAGTTAGTTACAACTCGCCATAATTAAAGACTGTGTTTTTGCGCTCGGATCAGGTTCTAAGGCTAACGCCTCTGGGTATGGAGTTCTGGAAACAGAATTCTAGCTCTGGGGTGAGGTTGGCACCTGTACGGCGGTTATGAGGTAAAAATGACGTACGCAATTGTTGAAACCAGTGGAACGCAGCTACGGGTAGAGCCCGGTCGCTTTTATGATGTGGATCGCCTCGCCCTAGAGGTAGACGACCAGGTCACCCTGGATCGGGTGCTGTTTGTCAACAACGATGGCGAGGCCCTGGTGGGGCAGCCCGTGGTTGAAGGGGCCGTCGTGATGGGCAGCGTGGTCAGCCACCTGCGGGGACGCAAGATCATTGTCTACAAGATGCAGCCCAAAAAGAAAACCCGCAAAAAGCAGGGTCACCGCCAAGAACTGACCCGAGTCATGATCAACTCTATTCAGATCAACGGTACGGCGATCGCTGGCGAATCTGCCGCCGCCCCCGTGGCGGTCGCCGCCCAAGACGAGGCTGAGACCGACGCCGAGAGCTAAGCCTCTCGTCATCGTGCTGCATTCTCACGCTACATTAAACAGTAGGTAGGTTAAGGAAGACACCCATGGCTCACAAGAAAGGTACCGGTAGTACTCGTAACGGGCGCGACTCAACCGCTAAGCGCCTGGGCGTTAAGCGCTATGGCGGCGAAGCCGTACGCGCTGGCAATATTTTGATTCGTCAGCGGGGCACCAAAATTCACCCCGGTGAAAATGTGGGTCGTGGCAGTGACGACACCCTGTTTGCCCTGGTCGACGGCGTCGTCACCTTTGAGCGCCGCGGCAAGAACAAGAAAAAGATTAGCGTTTACCCGGCTGCCACTGAAGTGGCCGTCGCCGCAGCTGTATAGGCTTTAAGCGTTAACGTTACCCATTAAAAAAACTCCTCGACATCGAGGAGTTTTTTTAATGGCAAAACCGATGCTACCTAGTCCAGGTAGCCCATCAGCACAGCCGCTGGGGGATCGACCACGTCGTTGGAGGCAATGGGGCGATCGCCAGGCAGGGTATGGATATCGGCGATGTGGAGGGTGCTGACCCCCACCGGGCGATGCCCAGGCAGGGTATCGATGGTCGAAATTTCGAAGGTATTGGCACCAATGGGGCGCGAACCGGCGCGATCGAGGGTGCCCACAATCTCAAAGGTGCCAAGGGAAATGGGTCGGTGGTTGGGCAAACTATCGGTTTCGACTAGGCGACTGTTGTCTGCCAATACAAGCACAGTATGCTCGCCAGGGCTGGCTTTCACCAGTTCGCCTGAGGACGCATCGGGGCGCTTGGTGCGAGTACCCCGAGCAGAGCGACTGGTGGTGGGCTCTTTTTCGGGGGTATCGGTACTACCGTTAGCGGTGGTGGTGGTCATAGGGGTCAAAAAGTCCTTATTGCTGCAAACAGCCGCCCAGAGGGCGAAACGCTGGGGTAACTAGGAAAGGTCGTAAATAAACTAGAGACTGCCTTGGCGCATGCTGCCGTAGGGCAACCCCCGCCACAAACAGAACTATTAAGCAATTATTATACTTTGATGCCTACCCCATACGAGTTTACGAAAGGTTATTGGGGGCATAAGAGATTCCTACTGGGGATTTCTCTGGGGGGATTTCTCTGGAGGGATTTCTACGGGGCGGCTTGGGGGCGATCGCCTCCGGCTGCCGCGACCTGCCTCCATGCTCTCTACCCCTGGCCTCTCAACCAATCTCGAAATCCATGATCTATAATGTATGAATACCTAGACATCGAGGGGCTGTAACGGTTTCGACGTTTTGACGAAAGTCACGCTGTGATACAGGCCGAGAGGGAGTCTACTCTCGCAAATCAAGGCTCAAAACAAAAGTAAATGCGAACAACATCGTACCCTTTGCTCGTAAAACTGCACCTGTTGCCGTTTAATCTAAACCTAGTTTAGTGAGCGTCCATAGTTCGACTCCGTTAAGATCGATGGACAAACCCCAACGGATGCTTTAATGAATCTCCTCTGGTGGATCCATTAACTAAGACTCAGTCAGAGAATCCCGCCGTCCGGGATAAGTGGCGGTTCCGGCCCCGAGGGTTAGAGGGGCTAAGCCTGTGAATGAGTGGTGTGTTAATACTCAAAGCGGACACGGGTTCGACTCCCGTCAGCTCCATTGCTTAATTGTGATCGATTATTAATTATCTTTCCATCTCAGAGACCCAATGTTGGGTCTCTTTTTGCATCTGTCTATACTGAATACAGCGGCCCCGATCAAAGGCTGTGTTGCCCCCGGAACAAGCTATTGGGCTAATACTAGCCGGGCTCTCCTACGACTTATCAATCCGATTTAGAACCATGCGGTTTCCCATCTTGCCTTATCTTTACCAACCTGTTTTTTCTCGCAATTACACCACCGTCCTCAATCCCTGGCGGTTTTGGTACCTGCACCAGGTGCGCTACCTGGAACGCTGCTGGCTGCGAGACTACCGACCCGAGCGGCACCCTAGCCCCTAGGTGACTACCCTAGCGTGCGGCAGCGCACGGCTAGGTATTTAAGATCACCAGCCCTGGCAACCTTTGTGGCGTACCGTAGCACTGTTGAGGCGCTGGGTACGAGGTTATGGCATCATCTTCCGCGGGTAAATCTGAAGCGATATCGCCCACAGAACTGCGCGATATTGTCAATGCACAACTGCGACTACTGATTGACCAGCGCAATCTGGAGGGGGCTAAAGCGCTGCTCGTGCCGGTCAAGGCTGTAGACGTGGCCGAGGCCATTGGCAGTTTACCCGAAGCGATGCAGCTTGTTGCCTTTCGGCTGTTGCCCAGGGGCAAGGCCGTGGAGGTGTACGAGTACTGCTCTACCGATGTCCAAGAAGGGCTGATTCAGGACTTTCAGGATCAAGACATTCTAGATATTGTCGACAGTATGGCCCCGGATGACCGGGCCAGTCTATTCGATGAGCTGCCGCCCCAGATGGTACGGCGTATTTTGGCCCAGCTCACTCCCGAAGAGCGCCAAGCCACGTCGCAACTGCTAGGCTACCAGCCCGAAACCGCTGGTCGTCTGATGACCCCGGAATATATTTCCCTGGGGGAAGGTCTGACCGTGGCCGAGGCCGGCGAGCGGATGCGGGAACTCGCCCGCGATCGCGAAGTGAGCGACCACATCTACGTCACAGACACCCAGCAGACCCTCACCGGGGTGCTTTCCCTGCGCGAACTGCTGCTGGCTGACCCTAGCCAGACCCTGCAGGAGGTGATGAACCGGGAAGTGATCTATGCCCGCACCGACACCGATCAAGAAAAAGCGGCCCAGCGAATCCAGCGTTACGACCTGACGGCCCTGCCCATTGTCGATCGCGAGGGTACCCTGGTGGGGGTCATGACCATCGACGATGCCATGGACGTGCTCCAGCTCGAGGCCACTGAAGACATCTATACGATGGGGGCGGTGCGATCGGAGGGTAAAAGCTACTTTCAGGCGAACCTACTGTCGGTGACCCGCAAACGCATTCCCTGGCTGGCAGTGCTGCTGCTCACCAACACCCTGACGATTTTCTTGATGAGCAATTTTGAAGAAATTCTTGACGAGGTGGTGGCGCTGGCCTTTTTTACCCCCCTGCTGATCGACACCGGCGGCAACGTGGGAGCCCAGTCGTCTACGGTGGTGATTCGAGCCCTGAGCACCGATGAACTCAAGCACCGTAAGCCCCTCTGGGTGATTCTGCGCGAGTCGTTGGCCGGGGGCCTGCTGGGCATTTTGCTGGGCGTTGCCGTCATTGCACTGGCCTATGGATTAATGGGTCAGCTTCAGGTGGGGCTGACCGTAGGTATTAGCCTGCTGTGCATTTCCATCATTGCCGCCACCACCGGGGCAGGGCTACCCTTTTTATTTAGCGCCATGGGCTTTGACCCGGCCTTGATGTCGGCTCCGTTTATCACCACGGTAGTGGATATTTTGGGAATTTTTATCTACCTCAGCATTGCCACGGTGCTGATAGATCTGGGCTAAATTCTGGGCTAAACCGTCCTGAGCGGGGCAAACACGGTCAGGGCCTGGGGCAAACACTCAAACTCTAGGGGGTTGGCCTCCAGAACCTCGCCGTCGATCACCAGCTTTTGCGGGGGGTCAGTGGTGACCTTGATGCGGTTGGTGCGCAGACAGGTGATATCGTCTCGCTGGGTGGGGTTGCCCCGAGCCGCTGCGGCCACTAGAGAGGCCAGGGCATTAATCCCCTGGAGCCGAGTGGTGCTGGTGGCAATGGTGACCTCCATCAGTCCATCATCGGGAATCACGGCCCCCAATCCCTGGGCCAGCACTGAGGTGGAGGGGGCCACGTTGGCCACGGTAATGGCGGTAGTCGTCACCGTCGATACTTCACCATCGATTTCAAGGGTGGCGGTAAAGGGCGTGGCCGACGCCACCTGCCGCACCCCAGAGAGGACGTAGGCCAGGTTGCCCAGCTCGTTTTTAAGCTGGCGAGTGGCACCGTCGACCATGCCCGCCTCAAACCCTACCCCCGCCAGCAAGATCATGGGAATATCGTTGCAGCGAGCGCCGTCGATGACGTGGGTGTTGCCGGCCAAGATGGTTTCGCAGGCGGCCCGGAGGTTGGTGGGTATACCCAACCCTACCGAAAAGGCATTGGCGGTACCCCGGGGAATAATGCCCAGGGGAATGTTGGTGTTCATTGTGGCCCCGGCCACCGCCGATACCGTGCCATCGCCCCCGGAGGCAATAATCAGACTGCGGCCCAGGTCGTGCTCATTCTTTGACTGAATGTGGGCAATGATCTCCTTGGCCTGCTCCGCTGGGTCCACATCGGGTTGGGTCATGGTGACGTTGACCAGGATCTGGGGTTCTAGGACTTCCTTAATCAGGGCTAGATCCATATTGGGGTTGCCCTGCCCCGCTACCGGGTTAAAGATTAAATAGGCAATTTGGCTCTCGGCAATGCCCCGCAGTAATAAGGTCGCAGCCATGTCGTTGAGGGCGATGGGTATGCCCTTCAGCTGGCAGGCCCGCAGCACCAGGGGAAAACTGGGGAACGCGATGGCGATCGCCCCTGGGTCGGCAAAAAACAGCACCCCGGCCACATCCCCCGCCAAAATATGGGCCGCCAGCTCAATATCCCCTCCCTGACTCGAGTCTTTGAGGGGAATCAAATCAATTTTTTTGAGGCCCCAGCCCTGCTCAATACGCTGGGTCATCTCCGCTGGAGCCATTATTTGGAAGTGGGTCAACACCCGCTCATGCTTGGACAGCCAGGTGATCAGGTGATCGGCCTGGGTAGGGTGGGCCAAAATGGCTAAGGTGCTTGGCATAGGAGAATCGCAACAGTGTTTCAATGCTACCACCCTAGCTCAAGACCATCCTGGAGCTATCCCGAGGTCATAGCACTGGCTATAGTCCAGGTCGCTGGATCAGTTATTGCTATTGTTGCCTACCCCGGCATCGCCACCGCTAACTGCCAACTGCGCTACAGCATTTTGCCAGTCGCTAATTAGGGCTGGAGCCCAGAGCCAGGTAAGGGCTAGGGTGTTGGGGTTAATCAGGGTGGGGTCAAGGGCTAGGGTCTGGGTGAAGTAGCTTTGGGCCGCCTGCTGGAACGGGGCCTGCTCCTCGGGCAAGATGGTAATGGCGCTTTCCTGTTGGTAGGCCATCGCTAAGCCCGCGTAGGCGTGGACGGTAATAGGGTTGACGACCTCGGGGCCAGCCTCTGGGTTGATATCGCGCCGCTGGCTCTGGTCGATCGCAATGGCCCGTTCCCAGGCTTGAATAGCCTGGCCGTAGTCTTGCAGAGCATAGTGGGCAAACCCCAGCCCAACCCAGGCTTCAAGCAAGTCGGGGTTAGCCTCAACGGCCTGCTGCCAGGCCCGCATCGCATCCATAGGGGAGGTTTCGGCCGCGCTGCCGACGATCCATTGCTGCCAGGCCAAACGACCTCGCAGATAGGCAATGTCGGGATCAAGCCGCTGGGGCTCCGTTACCACCGCCATGGCCGACTCAGCGGCGGTCAAGTCATTGGCATCTAGCAGTTGCTCCACCAGGGTGCGGGCCGTGGCGGTTTTATCGAGGGTAATGGCGGTGATGGCGCTGGAAAGCAGGGCAGTGCTGGTTCCAGCGCTAGGCTGGTTGCTACCCAGCTCTGGGCGAGCGGTCGGCTCGGCTGGGGTGGAGCGATCGCTTCTAGACAGGGTGGTAATGGTGAGGGCCAGCACTGTGCCTAGGCCCGCCAACCCCAGCCCAACCCACGCCAGCAGGTTGAAGGGTACGGCCCGCTTGGGCTTAAGTTGATCGAAACGCTGAGCTGACCCCGCAGACCCTCGGCGCTCCCCAGGGCGGGCGGGCCGATCGCCGAGGTGCACCGGGCTAGCGGCGGTGGGCGGTGGCAGCAGGGTTTCAGCTGGGTCGGCGGACAGGATCGATTCGCTGGCATCGGTCGGGGGGGAGGAAAGCTGCTGCACCAGGTTGGCCACGGCGGTGTCGGCCCCCGCCGACTCATCGACCTGATCGCTCTCCTGCAACCAGTCATAGAGGGGGAGGGTCGGATCGGCTCCAGGCAGAGCTACGGCTTCATGGCGGGTAAAGACCTCCTCAGCCAGGCTAGAGATATCGGGATCGGCGCTGTAATCGGGCAGCATGAGGGCAGCCTCGACCAGACCGTCATCGGCCCCAGACCGATCGTCGCTGGCGTAGAGATACCCGTCGAAGTCGGGGCGCAGGTAGAGCAGGGGTAGCATCCAAAAGGGCTGACCCGAGCCGTAGGCCGACATCAACCCCTGGCGCACCCGACTCAGGCACAGGTCAATGGGGGCCCCCTGGTGCAGGTTACGGTACAGCAGTTGGGTAAAGGTGAGGGCGACGTCGTCGGGAATTCGCTCCGCCATGGCAATGACCGCTGGCACCCCCCGGTTGACGAGGGCCTGCACTAGATTTTGGTCACGCCAGCCCGCCTGGGCGTCATCTTGGGGGGTGTAGGCCCCCCGACAGGAGTTAAACACCGCCAAGCGAATACCGTTGTTGACCAGTAGCCCGGCCAGGTCTTCGCCGCTGAGCCAGTCGCTGAGGCCGGTGTGGCGATTGACCAGAAACAGGTCGCCGCCGGTTTCGCTGACATCGCTGTGGCCAGCGTAATGGAGCATCTGATAGCTACCCTGCTCTAGGGCCTGCACCAACTCCGGTCGGCCCGGCTGCTCCAGAATGGTGACCTCCAGGGCGAGATGGCCGGGGCTAGGGGGGGCGGTCTGGAGGGCCGCGATCAGGGTTTGCACCTCCTGGCGGAGGGCCAGCCGCTCCTGGTCATTGGGGGCCGAGATCACCACCAGCACCCGCAGGGAACTGTGCGCCGGGGTGCGGGGAGCCAGGGTGGCTAGGTCAGTGACGGCCTGGCCCTGGTAGTAGCGACAGAGGGTGACATCGAGACCGGTAGCCAAGGGGCGGTCGTCACCGTAGAGCAACTCCCAGGGGAGACGCTGCACCCGGCTATCCTTAAAACCCAGGCGCAGACACAGGGGCTGGCGACGGTTTTGGGCTACTCCCTGGGCGGCCATCCAGCTATCGCGAATACGACCTTGAAACAGGCCGTCGTAGAGGGCCTGACCCAGCTGAGTCCAGAGGCTGTCGGGACGGGAAGCGGCGTCCGCCATCAGGGCCTGGAGGGGATCTTGAAAGAGGGCCTCGGCCTGGGCTAGCCAATCGACCAGGGGCCAGGTGACCTGAGTTTCCGCCAGGGGCACCCCGGGGGATACGGTCTCGGTACGCAGCCAGTAGGTGTCTTGCCCAACGGGAGTAATCGAAAGGTGAAATTCCTGGGTCACAGCCTGGGATCGGGACAATAACAATAGAGATGAGCTTCTTTCACGGTAGCTTGCAGGGGCCATAGCGGGAATAGGGGCGGTGGGTTGTTAACAAACTCCAGCGAGGTGGCCCCTTTGGCGGGAGGATGGAGCTATGATTTCTTGTCTTTATTTACACAACCCCCTTGGCGCATTCCTGGCGTAATTTTATTTTTTTGCGATGTTGGCTTCAGCCTGGGTCGACACCCAGGGCGGCTTGGCCGGTGCACTGGCGATCGCTGGCAGCGATCCTAGGCACGGTGGTGGGGCTGACCGTAGCAACCCCCGGCCAGGGAGAGATCATTCCGGTGGGGCCTGAGGGGCTAGACCGGCCTGCCCTATCAGAGTCTGATCAAGCGCGGCTGGATGCCCTGATGGGGGTTCAGCACATCGAGGTGCTGAGTACCTTGAGTCCCGATGGCTCTACTCTAGTTGTAGCCGTCAGCAGCCGCGTTTACCCAGACGATCGCCAACTTTACTTCCTCAATATTCGCACGGGGGAGCTGAGCGAGGCCCTAGCCCTGGAGTACGACCTGATTACCCCCGATCTCCCCCTCCGTTGGATCGACAACGACACCCTGCGATTTGTGCAGCAGGATGCCTACGGCCCGTGGGAAATTATTACCGTAAACCGGGTGACGGAAATTGCCTCGCGCACCCGGGTCTACCCCACCCAACCGGAAGATGGTGAAATATTGGGCATAGCTCCGGACTTCTCGAAGTTTGCCGTGCGGGTCTACGGCCATACCGGAGGTGACGAGGATGAGTACCAGGACTCCGATCAGGATATCGTCGAGACGAGTGCCCTCGTCACCGAAGCTGACGCCACCACCACCGCCGAAACCACCGAAGCCGCTGAGGACATTATCTACATCGTGTTTTTGCCCTCCCTGCGCCGTTTGGAAGTAGCCCGGCTGCCGGAAGGGTTAACTATTCAGCCGCCCACTTGGTCGAACAGCGGCGATCAGGTAGCGCTGGTAACTGCCGCTGAAGAGGAGCGTCGCCTCTCCGATCGCACCCCCAACAGCCCCAGCCTGGCCAACCCACTGGTGCAGGATGCCCTGGGTCGCCTCGCCCCGGAGGACAACCCCTTTCAACAGCACAGTGCGGTGCGGGTGTATGACTTCTCGCAGCCCGATCCGCTCCGGCTGGAGCTGATGGCCACCGCGACGGGCGGCGATACCTTTGGTGGGGCCAGCCTCAGCCCCGATGGCCAGCGGATGCTGGTCAAGCGCTATCGACCGGGTCGGGTAGCTGGTCGAGCCCAGGCGTCCTATGCCTTTCCTGAGTCAGCCTACTACCAGGTGTATGACCTGGAGGGTAATCTGCTAGACACCATTGCCGCCGACCCGTTGCGGGGGCCCGTAGAGTCCAGTGGGCAATTTTTGGGGGACGATCGCCTGCTGTTTTGGGCCGCCGCTGGCCTCAACCGCCACCTGTACCTGTACGACCTAGGCCATGGTCAAACCCCGGCCCTCGACCCGCCTCAGCTGACCCCATTGCCCTTGCCGCCGGGCTCGGTAGACCCCGCCTCGATCGTTAGCCGTGACGATGGTAATACCATTGTCTACGGGTTTTCGTCGGTGACCCAGCCGCCAGAACTGTTTGCGATCGATCTGACTGGAGATGGGCCGCCGCGATCGCTCACCACCCTCAACGAGGCCGTGGCCGAGCATAACCAGGTTCGCCTAGATCCGGTGAGCTTTATCACCCACCAGGGCCCTGGGAACAACCGTGGGGGCAGTGGGGCTCAGACGCGGGAGGGCTTTCTGATCCAGCCAGCGGACAGTGCCTTTCCGCCCCAGGGGGTGCCGATCGTAGTCTGGCAGCAGGGGGGGCCGGGGCCATCCATGGCCAATGAGTTTGCCACCGAGGTGGAAATGCCCCTGAACCTGCTGCCCAACTTTGGTCTAGCGGTGCTGGTGGTGCCCCTCTCGGGGCGCGAGGGCTTTGGCCCAGATCTGTACAACGCCCTGGCTGATGACCAGAACTTTGGCGCGGTAGACGTGCTCGAAGGGGCCGAAATCATCGGCCAAATGATTCAGCAGGGGTGGACAACGGCGGCCCAGGTGGGGATAACGGGCTGTTCCTACGGAGGCTACTACGCGGCCCAAAGCATTACCCAATTTCCGCAGCTGTTTGCGGCGGCCAATCCCCAATGTGCGCTGCTGGACACCTTTACGGAGTGGCAGTTGGGCTATTCGTCGCTGCTGTCCTACCTGGTGGGGCAAACACCTATGGAAGCGCCAGACCGCTACCGCCAGACCTCGCCCCTTTACAACGCTGAGGCGATCCGCACCCCCACTCTCCTATTCCACGGCGCCGATGATTTCTTGCAGATCGATGTCGCCCGCAACTTTCACGATGTGGTCGACATGGCCAATATTCCCATTGACCTCTACGTGTTTGAAGGAGTCGGCCACAGTCTCTACGGATCTGGGTATCAACCCCTGGCGGCCCAGCTCCAAATCGAGTTCTTTCAGCACTATTTGCGCCCCTAACCGCCCACGGTGGAGTTAGCCACACCAGCCCCCAGTTCGATCTGGATGGGGGGATCAGCCCCCTGCGCCCTGGCCAAATCCCCCGGTCGACCCAATGAATCCCCCGGCGAATCATCTATGCGACAATGGATACCTACCGTTGGGGTGGGCAACTGAATGGGCAACTTCTGGCCCGCCGCCGTCGTCAACCATTCCGGTCAACCCTCTCGACTGAGCCCGCCTGAGTTTTCAACTCGCTACCGCACCATCCCTGTGCCACTGCTGTGATCGAAGCCCAAGTACACCAACAACTCCGCGCCCTGCTGCGGGAATGGGGAGAGCCCAGCTGGCCCCATCACCTGACGCTGGCACGGCTGGTGGCGCGGGCGCTGCGGCTAGGTCGGAGCGCCCTGCTGCAGGTGGGTGGCCTGTCGGCCTACCAGGGCGAGTACCGCCTCAGCTATCTGATTGCCCTGATGATGTGGCCGGGGCCGGCCCTGATCGTGGCCCCCGATGCCACCGCTCAGCGGCTGCTGATGGTAGAGATTCCTCGACTACAGGAAAAGCTGCGGTTGCACAAGCCGGTGCAGCGAGGCGATCGCTGGCCCGGCAATACCTTCAGTGGCCTGCTGATTACAACCCCTGAGGTCTGGCTGGGCGATCGCCTTGGCCCAGGCGGCCGCTTTCCAGACGGCATTCCGACCTTGATTGACGATGCCGACAACCTAGAGCTGTGGCTACGTCAGCAGCTCACCGTCGACCTCACCCCCCTCGACTGGACCCACCTGGCCCTGGCCTACCCCGACCACCAGGGGCTGATTCAAGATGTCCACGTGGCCCTCACCCACGCCGCCTTTCAGCACCCGGCCAACCCCTACCACCGCTACCTGCTGGAAGAGGGCGATGGCCACCAGCTCCAGCGGCTGCACCAGGTGTTGACCGCCAACCGCGCCACCCTCCAGGCCGAGGGGCCCATGCCGCCCCAGTGGGACGCGTTCTGGCAGCAGTTCAACCCACCCGATCACCTCCTGTGGTTTACGGTCGATCGCGATCGCGGCCACATGGCGCTGCACTGTGCCCCGGTAGAGCTGGCGGCGACCCTGGCCCCGGTGTGGCCCCGGCAGCCGGTGGTGTTGATTGGCGCCTCCCTCGACCCTGATGCCGGGGCCGAAAACTTTCGTCAGCGCCTGGGCCTCGACGACCTCACCTGCCTCCAGTTTGCTCCCAACCGCCACAACGACGCCATCCAGCTTTACTTACCGACCCACCTACCCTTGCCCAATACCGCCCAGTTTCAGGGGGCGCTGCACCAAGAAATTCGCCGTTTACTCAGTGTGTCCCACCTCGATCACCCAAGCCCTACGGTGATTTTGCTGGATGATTTACCCCTCAAGGGGCAGCTCGGGGCCGCTCTGGCCGGAGAGTTTGGCTCCCGGGTGCAGGTGGAACAGGCGGATCTTGGCCCCAACGGTATTTTGGTGAGCGGCTGGGAGTTTTGGCGGCAGCACCGTGACCTGCTGCCGCCCCCGGCCCTGCTGATTGTCGCTACGCTGCCCCTGCCCTCCCTAGAAAATCCCCTGGTGGCCGGGCGAGTGGCCTTTCACAAGCGGCGACGGCAGGACTGGTTTCGGCTGTATCTTTTTCCCACAGCGATGACGGAACTCCAGCGGGCGATCGCGCCCCTCCGCCTACACCAGGGCACTGTGGCCCTGCTAGACACCCGGGTGCACTACCGCAGCTACGGTGCCCAGATCTTAGATGCTCTCAGCCCGGCCGCCTGTACGCGATCGCTCCCCACCGAGTGGGGACCCTAGGGAGCTTCTGGGAATGTCTGGAAGTTGCTAGGGGTTTCTGAGGTGTCCTCCCATTCGGTATCGTTAAGGTGACGATTGACGACCATTGACGAACAACCCTAAGGACATGGCGGTGTAGACCCATGGGCGAATCAAAGCGACGCAAAGAACAACTGGGCGACCAGTACGGCCAGGCAGAACCCATCTTGCCCTGGCTACCCATTACTAAGGCGCAATCCCAGAAGTTTATGCAGTGGACCACCACGGCGACCTGGACCTCTATTATCTTGGTGATTGCCTTTTGGATTACCTTGCGGTTTATTGGCCCTGGGTTCGGCTGGTGGGATCTGGCCGATTAGGCGACCATAGTTCATGGTTTGAAGACCTCATGGCCGCTGAATTTACGACCCTCGCTAAGAAATCCTACTGGGTCTTCCCGTCTCCCCTCCATACTCGGTAGAGTAGGGGCAGGTGGTTTGCGCGGGAGTATGGATATATGCTGAGCCAACAACATCCCGAAGTCATGGCCCCGGCGGCCCCGGCGGGAAGTCAATCCTGGCGGCTGCTACTGATTACCCTACTGAGCTGCTTTGCGGCCAGCGGCGCCGCTCTAGGGGCGTTTTTGTGGCTGATTAACCTGCCCCCCACCGCTAACTGCGACAATACCGCCACCGCTACCACCGATCGCGCTCAACTCTTTTGCGCCCAAATAGCAGCCGAGTCGGGCGCACTGCCCGACGTGCTGGCCGCCCTTGACCTGGTCGGTAGCTGGTCTACCGAGCACCCCCTCCACTCCGAAGTGCAGCCCCTGATCGAGCAATGGTCTGGGATTGTACTGCAAGCGGCCGAGCAAGAACTGCGCACCAACGGCACCATGGCCGAGGCCCAAGCGCTGATCAGCCACATTCCGGTGGAAAGCCCGGTGTTTGCCGAGGCCCAGGCCACCCTCCAAACCTGGCAGGCTGAGTGGGCCCAGGGGGCGGCGATCATGGCCACCGCCCAGGAGGCCCTGCGGCAAAAGGACTGGCCCACGGCCTCTAAGCAGGTACTGGCCCTGGCCGAGCTGGAAAATGCTCACTGGCGGGGCGAGCAGGTGCAGACTCTGTCGCGGCAGATTCGCCAGGAGCGCCGCGCCCAGGAATTGCTGGATCAGGCCATTGTCACCGCTACCCCTGGGGGCAGCGATCGCCTGGAGGCTGCCCTGCGTACTGCCAGCCAGATCGACGACGGCACCTACGCCCGCCAGCAGGCTCAACCCTACCTCAACCGCTGGAGCGATCTGCTGCTCAAGCTGGGCCTCGATAAGTGGTACGCCTCAGACCTAAATACCGCCATTACCCTGGGCCAGAGCGCGGCCCTCAACCCCAGTCGCGCCAAGGTCGCCCAAGAATTGATCTGGCTGGGCCAGTCTCGCCAAATGGCCCAGCAAAGCCTGGTGACCTGGCGCACCTCCCCTGACCAGCTGATGCGGCTCTACCAAGCCATGCTGGTGGCCAACCGGGTGCCGAAGGACAGTCCCTATTACGCCCAGGCCCAGTCCAGCGTGGTCACCTGGCGCGGCCACCTGGGCGACCTAGCGAAATTGCAAACAGCCCAGGGCCTGGGCCAGGTGCACAACACTGACGCCCTCCAGGCGGCCATTGACCAGGCCGTTCAGGTGCCCCTGGGTCACCCCCGGCGGGTGCAGGCCCAGACGATGGTGGCCCACTGGCGACAAGAAATAGAGCGCCTAGAAGACCGGCCCTACCTGGTGCAGGCCCACGAGGCGGCCCGCCCTAAAACCGTCGAGGGCCTCCAATCGGCCATTCAAATCGCCGCCACGATTCCTATTCACCGGGCCCTGCGCAGCGAGGCCCAGAGTTGGATATACGTGTGGACGAACGAACTCCAAGTGATGGCCGATCGCCCCATGCTCGACCAGGCGCGATCGCTGGCCGCCCAGGGCAACCTTTCCCAGGCCATTGTCGCCGCCAGCGGCATTCAGCCGGGTCGCGCCCTCTACGACGAAGCCCGAGCCGCGATCGCGGGCTGGCGGTGGGAGATTGCCGCCGCCGAACAGGCTCGTCTGCGCGCCCTGCAGCGGGCTGCGGCCCCTCTCCCCGAGGCCACTCCCGAGACGCTGCCCGTGGATGAGACCTTGGCAACACCCGAGCTAGGGGCTCCGGAGCAGGACGCTCTGGCCCCGGCCCCTGGCACCCTTAACCCCTGGTATCAAAGGCTGCGGGAGCGATCGCGGCAGCAATCGCCCCTGCCAGACCGTATAGAGACTATCCCCGGCGAAGCTCCCTCGACCCCAGAGGGGGCCGCTGCCCCGGTCATGCCGCGATCGCCCCAGGCTCCGGTCGACCCAGCCGCTGACCAGGCCCCCAGCGATGTCGCACCCACCGAGCCTCCGGCCCCCACGGCCCCTGTGCCCGACCCCGCGATCGCCCCCAGTCCAGTCCTGGTGGCCCCGCCCGTGCCCGCCCCCCAGTCCGTCGATGGGGTCCCCGAGCCGGTAGCTCCCGCTGGTGAGCCCCAGGCTCGACAACCCTTAGCCCCCACCATATCGACCCAGCCCCAGCCAGAAGAGCCCGTGAGTCTGGCCCCGCGATGGCAAGGCCCGTCACCACAAACTCCCGCCATGCTTCTCACCCAAACCCTCTCCGCCAGCCCCTAAGGACAATTCTGGCCATGGAAATACCCAAAAATTTTGATTCCTGACCAGGGCGCAGGCCCTGCGCCCCTACCGGGGGTATCTTCTTTCCCAAAAATCTCCTGCTCCCTCGCTCACCCACCCCTCACCCCTCACCCCCCAACCCTCACCCCCCCCCCCCCACCCCCCCCCCC
>JAIXUR010000154.1 GCA_027483425.1 Cyanobacteriota bacterium
ACGGTGAGAGCCACCACCGCCCCCAAGGCCGCAGAGACCGCCGCCGTGCCCACAAATAGCCCTCCCCACAGCAGCGAGTTCAGCAATCGGCGGGCCATGCGAGGCCGTTGCCCAGGGTAGACGGGTGGGTAGGCGGGCCAATCCTGGGCAATAACAGGCCGCTCAGCCGGGATGTCATCCGCTTGGAACGGATCTTTACCCTGGGGTGGCGTCTGGTCGGGGTCGGGCGCAGACGAAACGAGCACGGTAGGTTTGCCAGACTCAATGTTTTGCAACGGGGTGGTCATAAATACCTGCTAACGTGCGACTGCGCTTTACCACCATATCCCCTGTTACGAGCTCCTTCTGTAGCGCCTATGGGAACTTTAAACCCAGGTCAGGCGAGGTTGGGAGCTGACTGAAGATCGCGTAGCGGCCGTGCCGGATGCCTCTTCTAAACCCCGCAAAAACTTCGCAGCAGGTTGATGTGTTAATCAATATTAAGCGAATTTTGGTCTAATGCCTCCCCCAGCGGGATAGGATTGAGCCACTTATTGGGGTGGCCCACTGCGCCACCGTTATACAAAAAACTAAGGACGCTATTATGACTGCAATTATTCCTGTGATTTTGGCGGGGGGCAAGGGTGAGCGGTTTTGGCCCGTCAGCCGTCTGGCCAACCCCAAGCAGTTTTTGTGCCTGGATGGCAGCGATCGCAGCCTTTTGCAGGCGACCGCCGACCGCCTGCTGAGCCTGGCCAACGGTTGGGACAATATTTGGGTGATCACGGCGGCCCACCTGGCCGACCGGGTGCGTGAACAACTGCCCGACCTGCCCGAGGCCAACCTGCTAGTTGAGCCCGTCGGCCGCGATACGGCACCGGCGGTAGCCTGGGCCACCCTGGAGATCGCCCAGCGCCATGGCGACGAGGCCGTCGTCGGCTTCTTCCCCGCCGATCACTGGATTGCCGATGAAGCCGCCTTCTGCCAGACCCTGCGGGCCGCAGCAGACCTAGCCACCCAGGGGGCGATCGCGACCCTGGGCATTACCCCCACCTACCCGGCTACGGGCTATGGCTACATTGAGCAGGGGGCTGGTACCGGCACCTACGGCCACCTCAATGCCTACAAGGTCACCCGCTTCACCGAAAAGCCCGACGCCGTCACCGCCCAGTCCTTTATTGACAGCGGCAGCTTTAGCTGGAATAGCGGCATGTTTATCTTCCCGGTTGGGGTGATGATTGACGAGCTTAAAACCCATGCCCCAGAACTGATGCAGGCCCTGATGACCGCGGGGCCCGCCGCCTACCCTAGCCTAGAGAAGCTCAGTATCGACTACGCCGTCATGGAGCACACCGATCGCGCCTTCGTCATGCCCGTTACCTTTGGCTGGGACGATCTAGGGGATTGGAACGCTGTGGAACGCCTGCTGAAGCAGCCTGGGGCCAAAAACGTTGACCTGGCCACCCACATTGCCCTAGACACCGAGGGCAGCATTGTCTATGCGGCCGATCCCGAGGAGGTGGTGGTCACCATTGGTCTGGACGACGTGGTGATCGTGCGCGACGGCAACGCCACCCTGATCGTACGCAAAGACCGCACCCAAGACATCAAAGCCGCGGTTAAACAGCTGGGGGCCGAAGACCGCTTCAAGCACCTGCTTTAAACCGCTGAGGACGGTCTTTTTCCACTGGTTTATTGGGGCGTCTTGGGGAGACGCCCAAAGCTGTCGCTTTATATAGAATGTTCCGGCTTTGACAACGATTGATATAATGCGGGGATCAACCGTTTATATCTGTACGGGGCTGCGACTTTCTGTGGCGTTCAGCAGTTTTGGGCCATGAATCCAACCATCGACGATATTGATCTTCAGGCCCGCCAGGGAAGCGTCGCGGCCATCATTCAACTTTTGAATGAGCATTTTGCCGACGATGGCATTCGTACCCGCGCCATTCAAGACAGCGGTATTTTGCAGCTGTTGGTAGAAGCCCCCACCGCCGATGCCCTGCCCCAGGAGGCCGTGGTCGATGAGGTGCGCCATGTGCTGGAATCGATTAGCCCCCGGGGCATTAGCCGCGTCAACATCAATAGCCGCATTGTGCAGGAGCAGCAGCTGCTCTGGCTCGACGAGATTAAACGCGATCCAGCTAAAAATCTGCTGTGGGCCGAGCCCATTACCCTAAAGCGGCCTAATCCGGTGGCGCGGCTATGGCGCGATCTGCGCGCCCCCCGTCAGCGCAATCCCTTTTTAGACGATGTCTATCAAAAAAAGCCCGTCTCGAGTCGCAGTGCCTTTTGGCGCGGGCTGATTGGCGGGGCGAGTCTGGCTCTGCTGCTGCTGATGGTGGGGTGGGCTACCAAGGATTGGCTGGGGGTTGATCTAAACCTGCGATCGCTCGGTTCGGCCCAATCTACCGATGACCCGGCCCCCACCGGGCAAGATCCCTTTGTGCTGGCGGTGCGCATTGCCCAGCAGTCGGTGGAAGATGGCAAGACGGCCACCACCGCCGCCGACTGGCTGGATCTGGCCGTGCGCTGGCAGCGAGCGTCGGATTTAATGGCAGAGGTGCCCCCCGAGGATGACCGCTACCCCATTGCCAAGGATCGCGTACAAACCTACGCTGCCAATAAGGTCATGGCCCTTGAAGAGGCCGAAAAACGTCAGCAGGCCAACTAGTGACCAGGCCCTATGCAAGCTTTAACTCAGGTGATGCAGCGAGCGCATACTAACCTGGCTAGATCCGGTGGAGATTTGTTATATCAGAGGTAGAACACCTCCACGACTAGCCATGGCCTCCTTAACCTCACCGCAGTCTACCGCTAAGCTATCTTCCTTGGCCCGTAATGCTCTGGAAAACCAAGAAGACTTTAGCCTCTGGGCCGAGGCCGTGAAACAGCAGATGCTAGACGCCCTGCAAAAGCGTCACCGATTGAGTTAATCGATGATGATTGAGGAGATTTCTGGTCAAGAAAATACCCTCCG
>JAIXUR010000161.1 GCA_027483425.1 Cyanobacteriota bacterium
AGCTGACCCCCTGCCCCAGTTCTCCCAACTGCGTTATCAGCCAAGGAGAGGCCGATGCCGAGCACGCGATCGCGCCCATGGCCTACAGTGGCGACCCCGCCCAGGCCATGGCCCAACTGGTGGCGATCGTGACGGCCATGCCCCGCACGGCGATCATCGAATCCACCGATAACTACCTCTATGCCGAGTTCACCAGCAAATTGATGGGCTTCGTAGACGATGTGGAGTTTTATCTCGACCCCGCTGAGTCAGTTATTCAGGTGCGCTCCGCCTCTCGCCTTGGCCAGTCTGATCTGGGCGCCAACCGCCAGCGGGTGGAAGCCCTGCGCCAGGCCCTGAGCGCCGCATAACTTGGCAGGTAGGCGCTGGTTGATCCAGCGCTGGCGATCCCGTTTGCTCTCTACCGGCGCTGATGACCTGGGCTAATGTTTTTCTACCCCCTTAGCGATGCCTGCCACCTCCGTCCCCTGGGGCTGTCCGATACCGATGAGCTATTTGCTCTGATCGAGACCAACCGTACCGGTTTGCGCCAGTGGTTACCCTGGCTAGACGCCACCCAAAGCCCTAGCGACACCCGCGCCTTTATCCAAGCCACCTTGCAACAGTGGGCCGATAATCAGGGCCTGGTGGCGGCTATTTGTGACGATCAGCGTATCGTTGGCGTGATTGGTCTTAACGGGCTCGATTGGGCCAATCGGATTGGCTACATCGGCTACTGGTTGGGGGAATCGGCCCAGGGCCAGGGAATCATGACGGCTGCCGTCAAAGCGCTGGTTAACCACGGCTTCACAGACCTGAACTTGAATCGACAGGTCATCGCCTGCGCCACCCAGAACGCCCGTAGTCGAGCCATTCCTGAGCGGCTGGGCTTTTGTCACGAAGGCACCCTGCGAGACGCTGAGTGGCTCTACGATCGCTACGTCGATCACGCCATTTACGCCTGTCTCCAGCGCGATTGGCAGCTATGAGGGAGCACCACCTTAGTCTTTAAAGATGGCTCTCTCCAGGTGTTGAAGGGCCACCTCAAGGTCGTCGTTAACGATTTGCTCGTCAAATTCTGAGGCCGCGTCAATTTCGACTAGGGCGCGCTGGAGCCGTCGCTCAATGGCATCGTCGGCATCCTTTCCCCGCAGGCGAATGCGACTTTCCAGTTCCTCCAGGGAGGGGGGCATCACAAACAATTGCATCGCATCGGGAAAAGTTTCACGCACCTGGCGGGCACCCTCTAGCTCGATTTCTAAAATCACCCAGTGGCCCGCTTCGATGTCTTGCCGAACGGAGGCCTTGGGAGTGCCGTAGAGATTGCCCGCAAACTCGGCCCACTCCAGCAGTTCCCCCTGCTCAACCATGGCTTCAAAGGCGTCGCGGCTGATAAAGAAATAGTCTTGGCCGTCTACTTCGCCGGGCCGGGGCGATCGCGTGGTGGCCGAGACCGACAGCTTGAGGGCTGGGTAGCGGTGACGCAGCGATCGCAGCAGTGTCCCCTTACCCACTCCACTGGGGCCAGTAAATACAATCAACCGGCCTCGGCGAGGGGTGTGATGGCCTGCCTGGGCCATCATTTGCCTCTCGTCCTCGGCCTCCAGGGTGAGGGTATCTAACGGAGCAGGGGAGCTGACAGTCATGGCGGCGCTCGGATTGTACGACAAAGATTCCTTATTCTAATTAACGTTAGACTGTTCCAGCTAATGACTCATCCAGGATTTTGATGGGACCGGCCCGCTGGGCTGAGTTCAGTGGCCTGAGTCGGAAGTTTTTTATGCGATAAAATATTTCCGACTCAGTTAGAGCCGGGGTACTCAAACAGCGCCGTGCTGTGTCAATGTACATACAACTCAACTTGGCCCTGGGCTAAGCCCTGTCTCTAAGGTGTCATTGCGGTGAAGATAATCGACTGGATCAACCTGGCCGCGCTGGGTGTTGTACTCGTCATTCTGTGGCAGTTTCGCCAGATTGTGCTGCTGATTTTTGCGTCGGTGGTGATCACCATTGCCCTCAACAGCCTAGTGCGGTTTTTTTCTCGGGTCTACGGCTGGCCCCGCAGTCGCTCGGTACTGGTCACCGGGGCCCTGGTACTGCTGGGGGGCGTGATCTTTTTGGGCTTGGTGCTGCCTCTGTTTGTCAGCCAGTTTCAACAACTGCTGTTGCTGACGCCCAAGGGGTTCGAAAAGCTGAACGGCTGGTTTGATGCCTTCCAGGCCAGTCCCCCCAGCTGGTTTCCGGAGCAAGACATCTGGTTTTTCCCCGGCCTGCCCGATCTGTTGCGCCAGGCGGCGTCCATCAGCTCTACGGTATTTGGCAACTTTTTGACCTTCTTTTCCAGCTCGGTGGCCATTGTGCTCCAGATGCTGCTGCTGCTGGTGATCACCCTGATGCTGCTGGCGAACCCCGCCGCCTATCGGCGACTGCTGCTGCGCATGTTTCCCTCCAGCTACCGTCGCCGCGCCGATGAAATCTTGACCAAGTGCGAGCGATCGCTGATGTTCTGGCTGGGAGGAGTAGCCCTCAGCTCGATGTTTGTGTCTATTCTGAGCTTCACCGGGCTCGTGCTGCTGGGGGTGCCCTACGCCTTTGCCCATGCTGTGCTGGCCGGGCTATTCAACTTCATTCCTAACCTGGGTCCTACCTTGAGCGCCGTGTTTCCGATCTTTGTGGCGCTGCTGCAATCACCGGGTAAGGCTCTGGCCGTGCTCGCCCTCTACATCCTGATTCAAAACATCGAAAGCTACTGGTTTTCGCCCATGGTGATGCAGAAGCAGGTATCGCTACTGCCTGCGGCCACTCTCATTTCTCAGATCTTTTTTGCGACATTTTTGGGGCCGGTAGGGCTAATCTTGGCCTTGCCCCTGGCCGTGATCTGCAAAACCTGGATCGAAGAAGCCTGGATTATCGACGTACTCGATCGCCCAAGGCCTGATCAGTCTGCGATCGATGTCGCTACGGACCTAGCCTATGCCCCAGAGTATGAGACAACTCAACCCGAGCCTTGATAGCTCCGTTGATCTGGATGTTTGGGTAATTTAAGCATGGCTAATCTGAGGGCAATGCAACTCACGCGATCGCAGCAAAAACTATTATTTTTGATTGGGATAACGTTACTATATCTTGCCCGTTTGTATTGGCTCGATTTTCTTCAAGCCGCTTACTGGTGGGACGAACAACACTTTTGGGAAACCAGCCTCACATTTAGCGATCAGCTGATCCCCAGCATTGACGATATTAGTGACTACGAGGAGTTAAACACTCCTTTGCCATTTATTGCTTTTGGATCACTAGAATATTTATTTGGCCAAGGAATTGCGGCAGGCAGACTGCTGAATTTTCTGCTGTCACTCGCCATGGCCTTTATGATTGGTTGGCCGACAAAAGAGAAAGATGGGCGATCGCTACTCTGTCTGATTGGCCTACTTTTTTGTCCCTATTACCTAATGCTCACAGGTCGACTCTATACCGAAATGATTGCCTGCTTTTGGGTGCTGATGGGGATGGTGGGGTACATTCATCGTCGCCATTGGTTAAGCTGCATTGCTTTTATACTGGCGATTTCAGCTCGTCAATACATGCTGGCGTTTCCAGTGGCGATCGCGACCTACGCATTGATTAACTCCGTCACGCATTTCAGGCAATCTGGCCGGATTAACTGGAAAGCCCAAGGTTCCTGGATCGCGCCATCAATAGCCGCCTGCTCAATTTTATTTTGGGTTTATTTGTTTGGAGGCTTAGCTCCACAAAGTGCTTTGATTGCTCGCGAAGACTTAGTTCCCGAGGCCCAACAAGTATTATTCCAAGTCACCTCTGGCGTGATGATTCACTTTTTAGCGTTTATTGGCGTCTATGTCGTCATTCCGGAGTTCTTTTTGTTCAACCCCTATGAAAATATTAAAACCCTAGGGCAAAAATGGCAGCAGCATAGGATTAAGGTAGGGCTCATTACCCTAGGCCTTTTAGTCTTTATGGTCATCTCTCCACCGCAAGCAGCGGCTACGGGCTATGTGGCTAAGCTGGCTAGTATCCAGCCCTATCCTATTCTGAGTCTAGGGGTTTATTTTTTCTTTGCCCTGCTGACTTGTATTCGCTTCTCGAAATTTAGCTTGGTGGCCCTGCTGATTTTGTTTAACGCTCTGATCATGTTCAAGGCCCATCCCTGGGATCGCTATGCTCTGCCCATGGTCGTTGTCTTTTGGTATTTGAAATCCCTTGATTTAGTCGATCGGCATCCGCTGCCTAGCCT